>CBEPPX010000438.1:0-2397 GCA_965511205.1 uncultured Ignavibacteriales bacterium
GTTATGCCCGGCAAGTTTGTAATACTCTTCAACGGGGAATGTAAATATTTCGCGGTATTTTTCCAGCGAAATTTCAGACAGAGATTCGTTTCTTAAAAGATTATTCATTATTGAAGCACACAATTCAACATCGTTAAGAAGCGTACCATTCCAATCCCAAATTATATGATTATATTTTAAAATATTAGTTAACATATTTCAGAATCGATAATTAGTTTACAGAATTCGTACACAATTTCAGCCGTTATTCCCCAAACGATTTCGCCGGGAGTATTATAAACAAAAACCCGATGCCGTGCTTTCTTCCAGGGATCAGCATAACGATTTGGTAAACCCAATTTTTTTACAGGCAATAGTTCAATTTTATTTCCATCTTCATCATCTTCATAAGGATGAGCCCGAACATTAATATAATAAGTATCCGGTTTATTTTCTAAGAAAAATGAAACCGGGATGGTAAATATTTTTTCAACTTCTCTAGTATCAATATTCAGATCTTCAATTGAACTGATATTAAGTATTCCTACATATGGATCAACTGTAATTCCCATCGGGGCTATAAGTGTACCCATTCCCCCAATTATTTCAACCTGATCTGCAGCAGTACCAAGCTCTTCAGTGGTTTCTCTTATTGCAGTATCTTTAAAATTATTGTCATGTTGAGTATCAATTTCTCCACCTGGAAAGCTCACTTCCCCGCCCTGTCTAATATTTCCGGCTCTTTTTTCAAATAAGAAATGGCATTCATCATTTATAAACAAAAGTGGAACAAGAACAGCAGAATTGAAATATTTATCCTTAGCCAGAACAGATGGCTGGTTTGCTAAAGCGCTCCTTAATAATTTGATCTTTTCATTGTCCAGCATTTTATCGAAACAGGAACTATTTAATTTTTATTAAAAAAGAAGTATAAAGATAAGAAATGATTTACAGGAATTTTGAAAAAAGGTAAACAGTTCCGTGCTTATTTTAAAAATCTGAGGTAAATTCAGCCGGGATATCTATTCATCTGCAATTGTAATTTAACTCACACTAATTTATTCTATAACTGTTAAAATTTGGAATGAAGCAATAAATAATATATTTTAGAGTTGTTACGTGTTACCACACAAAAATAATGTTGAAAGGATTAAAATGAATCTTTTGAAGATGATTTTTTTATGCATTTTGTTTCCCCTTTTAAGTTCACAATCTTTTTCATTACCCCGGTTTGCGGTTAGATTAAGTGATAAATGTATTGATTGCCATTATAACCCAACAGGTGGAGTCATAAGAAATGAAAACGGATGGCAGTACGGAAAAAACCTTTTGGGAATGATTTCACCAAGGGATAAAGAATTTACCACAACGCCAAAAATAGGTGATAACATTTCAATCGGAATTGATTACAGAACGCAGTTTCTCTATTCGGCGGAAAAGGAGAAAACAGATTTTCAGCAGATGAGCGGATCGATTTATACCAATCTTGCAATTACAAAAAAAATAAATGTACTTGCACGTTATGATTTTGTAAATTTTATTTGGGAAGCATATGGAGTGGCGCATATCCTTCCTAACAACGGTTACATAAAAGCCGGCTCTTTTCAGCCAAACTATGGTTTACGATTGGATGATCATACTGCTTACACGCGAGGAGGAGATCTATTTGTACTATTTGACGGCGGAACATCAAAACAAGGTTTAATTTACACACCGTGGTACACCGAGGCGGGAATGGAAGCAGGTATTTACATAAGTGATTGGGCTTTTATAACTGCAAGCGCAGGTTCGAATTTATCAAACCGTACTTTTTCTAAAGATCCAACATATACTACAAGAGTAGAAGTTTCTCCATCAATCGGAAAAGTAGGACTGCTCTTCGGAGGATCTTATGCAGCAGCAAAAATTCCACATACATCTGAGTTTTATGGAATCTTTGCGGGCGGAGGCTACCATCGCTTTTCCATACTTGCAGAATTTGACAGAGCTAGAAATGTAATAAGCAAAGGTCTTACTTCCAACGTTTTAATGGTGGAAGCTGCTTACGTTATTGTTCTCGGATTGGAAGCTATTGTACGGTTCGACTGGCTTGATCCGGATATTAATTTAAGCAAGGATGATCTTTCACATGTAATTGTAGGATTTGAATGGTTTCCGTACAGCTTTATTGAAATAAGACCTCAGTATAGATTTACAATTGAGAACCCTAATATTACTAATGATGCTGCAGTTCTTCAATTTCATTTTTGGTATTAAAATAATCCGTGCAAAAATGGCTGCGATTAATTTCGCGGCTAATTTATAATTTTAAATCTATTCATAGTGTTCAATAAACTTTTCTTCGTGATGAAGGTAATCAACTAACTCCTCTTTGTACGGAATAAGTAATTCCTTTGTCCATCGTAAATACCTGGCTCC
>CBEPPX010000439.1:0-2397 GCA_965511205.1 uncultured Ignavibacteriales bacterium
CAATCTGAATGTTCAACATCATTCCATCATCTTCGTGCTCTAAGTTATGGCAGTGCAGAAGATATCTACCTGAATAATCATTAAACTTAACTAACGCCTGCACAGTTTCGTTTGGATTAACAAGTATAGTATCCTTCCAGCCCTTATCATTCGGATTAAGGTTTGTGTTTCCATTCCTTGAATAAACCTGGAATAACACGCCGTGAACATGCATAGGATGGTAATTATTTGTGTTGTTAATAAATTTCCATTCTTCAAGTTCATTAAATGGAATTACCTCATCAATCCTGTTGATATCGTAAGTGAGTCCATTAATTCTGTGCATCCCACTTCCCATCATTCCCTGGCTTAATGTGAATGTTCGGGTTCCCGTTATGTTATTAATATCATAATAATTAATTGGCGGGAGATTTTGCGGCACAATTCCACCTGAAGAGTTACTGCCCACTATATCAAATCTTAAAAGATTCATTTGTGTTCCCTGGCTTCCAACTCCATTAAATGTTTGCGATTGCAAGCTTACTGAATTACCGATAGTATAAGGAAAGAAATCAAAAAGAATATCTAATCTTTCTCCGGGAGAAAGAAAAACATTATTCATCTGAATTACTTCATCTTTCAAACCACCGTCAGTTGCCAAAACCCAGAAAGGTGAATTATCTGAAAAAGCTATTTTATAAACCCTTGCATTGGATCCGTTAACAATTCTAAACCGGTAAAGTGTTTTTTGAACTTCAAAGAAAGCATCCGGCGTTCCATTAACTAGCGGCAAGTCTCCAAGATAACCCAACATTCTATCCATCATAGTGGGAGCGTAATTAAATTGCGGCTGGTAAGCTGAATGCCTGTCCTGAATTAATAAAGGAATGTCATATTCTCCAGTTGGCAGTCCATACTGAAGCTCATCATCATCTTCAACTATAAAAAATCCTGCATAGCCTTTGTAAACGTGTTTTGCTGTAAGATGATGAGCGTGAGAATGATAGAAAAAGGTTCCAGCTCTTTGAAAAACCGGGAAAGAATAATTGTAGCTATTTCCCGGAAGCACAGCATCCTTTGGCTGCCCATCCATTATTTCCGGCACTAATAAACCATGCCAATGAATAGTCGCTTCCTCTGTAAATTGATTCTCAAACAAAACTGAGAACTGGTCTCCTTTCTGCACCCTGATTGTTGGACAGGGGTAAGAACTATTTAAAGACAATACCTGGGTTGTAGTTCCAGGCCATACTTCTACATTTGCAGAATTGAAGATTAAAGGTTCTCCAGGTTGTAACTCAGGAGGAAACCGTAACAAATTGCCAACAAGCTTGAAATCACCTCGATTGCTCAACGAGAAAATACTTGGTGATGCTAAAGCGACGCCAGCAAATGCAGATTTTATAATAAAGTCTCGTCGTTTCATGTACAAGTTCCTTTTAAGAATTTAAATAATAGTTTTCAATTAATTCGGATTAGCTTTATCAGTTCTGCCATAAATTATCCGTGTAGTTAATTTCTGCCCAAAATAATTCCATGCCCATTGTGTCATCACAATAATTTTATTTTTGAAACCGACTAAGTAACCAATATGAACAAATACCCAGAGCGCCCACGCTAAAAAACCGGTTAGCTGTATAAATCCAAAATCAGCTATGGCTGCGTTGCGCCCAATAACTGCAAGTGTACCTTTATTTTTATATGTAAATGGATTAGTAGATTTATTACTTAATTCGGCTTTAATCTTCTTGGCAGCATAACGACCTTGCTGCATCGCAACCGGTGCAGTACCAAGCAGTGGTTTACCTGTTTGATGTGAAAAGTTTGCGAGATCGCCGATTATAAATACATCCGGATAGTCATCAATAGATAAAAACTCATTGACAATAATGCGTCCGGTTTTATCGTTTTTTACCTTTTCATTGCCTTCAAAGAAATCAGACGATAAGGTTGTTTTGATGCCTGCTGCCCACAATACTGCTGTACTTTGAATAGAACTGTTTCCCTCGGTACTTGATATTTCAACAAAATCATTTTCAATATTTACTACGCGCGAATTTGTTTTAACAACCACCCCAAGTTTTTTTAATGACCTTTCTGCTCCATTCATCAGCTTTGATGGAAATCCCGGTAAAATACTTTCACCATCCTCAATCAAATAAATTTTAGCTCTATCAGGATGAATTTTTCTGAAATCATTTTTTAATGCAATTTTGCTTAATTCTGCAAGTGCGCCTGTTAATTCTATACCTGTTGGTCCCCCACCGATCACTATAAAATTTAATGGTGTTTTATCACCTGTCTGCTTTAATCTTGTTTCTGCCTTTTCAAAGGTATCTAAAATTCGTCTGCGCATCTCGAGTGCATCTTCGATGGTTTTTAATCCGGGAGAATATTTTCTCCATTCATTATTTCCAA
>CBEPPX010000440.1:0-2396 GCA_965511205.1 uncultured Ignavibacteriales bacterium
CAGAACGGATTAATCCATATGCGTGTTGAGGAAAAGCTAGCTCGTGACGTTTATATAACTTTGGGTGAGCTGTGGAGCGTACGTATCTTTCAGAATATCCAGAAGAGTGAACAAAGACATATGGATGCTATGAAACGATTAGTAGATTTTTACGAAATTCCTGATCCTGCAGAAAATGATGAAGTAGGTATATTTTCAGTAGTTGAATTTCAGGAATTGTATGATGAATTAGTTGAGAAAGGAACCACCTCATATCAGGATGCAATGCTTGTGGGTAAAGCAATCGAAGAGCTTGATATTGCAGATTTAGAGGATCAAATTGAATTAGTTGATAATCCTGATATTAAAATTGTTTATGAGAATCTTAAAGCCGCATCGGAAAGACATTTGAATGCTTTTAATCGGCATATTAATTAATAGTAACTGTATAAACTTTAGCAAAGATAAATGGATTAATGCCCAAAGATGTTTCCAAAACATTAAAAAATGATGGAAATAATACAATCTAAAACCCAAATCAAACAAACTAATATGTAGCAGCAATTGATAATAATAGTAAATGTTGTTACATTTAATAAAACGGTTTTCAAAACTAACCCTGCTTGGTGGAAGTAAAGATTATAAAAATTTTAATGGATAATTACTCATTTCGCAGGGTTCGTTTTTTTTAAATTTTGTTCAAATATGGGAGAGACAAAATGCTAAAAGCGAAAAATCATTTCATACTTATTGTAACACTTCTTATTATTTTCCCAATATCATTAACTGCCCAGGTAAAAGCAGGTGCTGATGCACTGGGTACACGCTCTTACGATGATTATGGAAAACCGGAATTCTGCGGAATTTCCTGCCATACAGATTTTTATCAGCAATGGAAACAGGCAATGATGTCTCAGGCGTATACACATCACTGGGATGAGATAGAATATTTTAAACTTGCCGTTCCGCATGCTGAAAAAGATGAAAAGGTGGCTGAGGTAAAAGCTGGATGTAATGGCTGCCATGCTCCAATTTCATTTTTAGCTGGAGATGTCCCGCCACCGCTACCTGAAATGAATTCAAGAGCTAATGAATCTGTTTCATGCGATCTTTGCCATACCGTAACCGGATTTGAAGGCGATACTCCTCACAACTTTAACTGGATTTCTTCACCTGGAGATATTAAGTATGGTCCGAGAGGAACGGGAGAATCCCCGGAACATGAAATTCAAAAATCTGATTTCATACAAACAGCAGAATTTTGCGGAACCTGTCATAATGAAATGAGTCCTTTTGGAATATGGGTAAAATCAACTCATCTTGAATGGAAAGAAGGTCCTTATTCAAAAGAAGGAGTTCAATGCCAGAACTGCCACATGACGCAGGGAGAAGGCTTATCTGCGGATGTTGGAAATAAATATCCAGATGTATGGCAGCATCTCTTCCATGGTGCACACGATCCAGGAAAAGTTAAAGGAACAATTGAGTTAAGAATTCATCCGGATATTCGTGAAGCTGAACCACTCGAAACTATTAGGTTTACTGTTGCTTTATTCAACCAGAAAACGGGGCACAAATTTCCCACAGGATCTGTTGAAGACAGAATAGTTTGGATGCATGTAGAAGCAGTTGATGCTGAAGGAAAAGTTTATCATCTGCCGGTTGATACAAAAGGATTTGAAGGTGAAGAATACACAATTGCTGCTGATGTACTTGCATACCAGGATATGGGAATTGCACTTGATGATCCTAACTTTGAAGGTGTTCAGAGAGATGGAATTCCTATCGGTGATAGAATATTCAGGATGGCTTATTTTGATCCGCAGGGAAGAATGACGATTCAGCAATGGAACACTGCATCATTGGGTGTTGATTACAGACTTGGACCGAAAGAAACAAAAATGGAAACATGCACCTTCAATATTCCTGTTGATGCAGCGCCGGGACCTATGAAGGTTACTGCAGTGCTAAATTACCAAAAGCTTGTAAAGCCGGTAGCAGATTTTCTGGAAGTTCCTGATGACGAGGAAGCAATTATTAAAGTAAATGAGCACACTACTCTTGTAACTATATTACCATAAACTCATTTTGTCATGCCGGACCTGCTTGCAGCAGGCAAGCTTGATCCGGCATTCATTAAATACAAAAATAGATTCCGCCTCGAGCGCGGAATGACAAAACAAAACATAGAGGAATAAAATGAAAAAAATATTCACCACTTCGATTTTCATATCAATTATAATCCTAACTTTTGCGAGTGATCTGTTAGCAATTCCTGCCTTCGCAAGAAAATATAATATGTCCTGCAAAACATGTCATTCACCAATTCCATATTTAAAAGATTATGGAAATGATTTTGCGGGAAACGGTTTTCAGCTAGCAGATAAAGATGCACCAAGGTACTATGTTGAAACCGG
>CBEPPX010000441.1:0-2393 GCA_965511205.1 uncultured Ignavibacteriales bacterium
ACATCATCATTTGGTGAATTACCATTCCGCCATTTATCCACTTCTTTAACTAAGTCATCGATTATCTGTTGTGCGTCATTATGACCTATTCTTTCAAATGTAGATTTAACACGAGCATAATCATACATTTCTTTTTTATCGTTAAACAGTTCTGCGAATCCATCACTGAATAGCAGAATAGTATCACCATGGTTCAGTTTTACTTTTGTATCCTTGTATTCAAAATTATCAAAAGCACCAAGCGGCATACCTTTAAGTACAATCGGTTCAACAGATTTAGTTTCACTTCTGTAAATGTAAATTGGAGGCATCCCGGCGCACGATGCAATAAGTTCATCATTTTCGATTTTAACAAATGATAAAGCCATATACAAATTACCGAGATGTAACTGCTTAATTGTTTGTGTGCATTTTTCGAAAAATATTTTGGCGTTTGTATCAGCAGCATTGGAAATAAATAAACTCTTTATAACTGAAACCATTGTTCCGGCTTTCAATCCGTGACCGGTAGCATCACCCACAACAATTGTAAGAGAATCTTTTCCATCTTTATAAAAATCATAGTAATCGCCGCCAACTTCCGTAGCTGTTTGCATATGAACCGCAATATCCAGGTTAGGCATATCCGGTAAATTCTTTGGCAGCATTGATAATTGAAGATTACGTGCTCCTTCGAGTTCGTGGGTTTTTCTTGCACTCTCAGCTTCAACTGCCCTCGCTTGTGCTTCTGCGGTTTGAGCACGAAGTTCAGCTTCGGTTATTTGCGCCCGATTCCTTTCGCTCTTAACCAAACGTTTATGTTGAAATTTATGAAGTGTGTATATGAGTCCTATTCCTACTAAGAAATAAAGGAAGTAAGCCCAGCCGGTTTGCCACCAGGGCGGGGTAATTACCAGTTTTATACTTGCCCCTTCGTAATTCCAAACCCCATCATTATTTGAGGCAATAACTCTAAAGACATATTCACCAGGATCAAGATTTGTATATGTTGCCAATCTTTGGTTTTTAGTGTTTATCCAGTTTTCATCATAATTTTCAAGCATATATGCATATTTATTTTTTTCAGGTTTATTATAATGAAGAGCAACAAATTCAAAAGTTATATCATTCTGCCAATGTGAAAGTGTGATTTCCTTAGTTTCCGAAATATGCATTTTCAGTGGTGAATCATTTCCAATAGGAACGGTATTATTAAATAGTTTAAAACCGGTAATCGCAACTCTTGGTGGATAAGGATTATTCTTTAAACTATCTGGAAAGAATGAATTAAAACCATTTATTCCACCGAAAAACATTTCGCCATTTGAGCCATAAAATTCTGCCTGCCCGTTGAATTCTCTGCTTTGCAAACCGTCATCCATATCATAATTTGTAAAAACACTCTTTAGGGGATCATATTTAGTAATACCTCTGTTGCTGCTAACCCAGATGTTTCCATTTTTATCACCCAGTACAGAATAAATAACATTGTCTGGAAGATCACTATTCCAATCTGTAAAATGCGTAAAGGTTTCAGTTTCAGGATCAAATCTATTCAACCCTCCACCAAAGGTTCCAATCCAGATAATTCCAACATCATCAATAAAAATTGATTGAATTGAATTATTACTTAAGCTGTTTAAATCGGCTGGATCGTGCTGATAGTTTGTAAAAATATTTCCACCGGTATCAAAAACTTCTCTGCGTTCCTTCTTCTGATCATCAGGATTTAGTACAAGTTTACTCAATCCGCCTCCGAATAAGCCAATCCACAAATTACCTTTTTTATCTTCAACAACAGTCCTGAGTTGACCATCCGGCAGACTGTTTGGATTGTCTGGATCGTTTTGTATCCTGTAAAACATTTCCCTCGTTCTATCGAACAGGTTCAATCCACCAAAGTCTGTAGATATCCACATTCTTCCTTTACTGTCTTCATATATATCGCGAATAAAATCGTTACTGATACTGTTATTATCATCAGGATCAAATTTATAGTGTGTAAAAGTTTCAGTTTCTCTATTGAACTTTTCTAATCCGCCTCCGTAAGTGCCAACCCAAAGAGTACCATCTTTGTCTTCATAGACAGCCCACACATCATTTGCAGCAATACTTTTAGGTTTATCCGGATCATTGGTATAGTGAGTTACTTTTTTTCTATCACTACTAAATCTATTTAATCCTCCGCCTACAAGCCCAATCCACAATTCCCCCCTTTTATCAAGATGAATTCCCCTTACTATCTGTGCATTTAGACTATTTTGATTGTTGGGATCATAAACATAAGAGTTAAACTTCTTTGCATAATGATCAATCTTATTCAATCCACCTGTATTGGTTCCAACCCAGAATACGCCAGTTGTATCTTCATATACGCGTGTAATTGCATTATTACTTAAGCTGTACGGATTGGA
>CBEPPX010000442.1:0-2386 GCA_965511205.1 uncultured Ignavibacteriales bacterium
AAGTACTGGTTTAGCAACAGGTCCACATCTCCATTTCGCGTTTTATATGAACGGTAGTTATGTAGATCCTCTTAAAGTAGAAATTCCGCCGTCACATCCGGTAAAAGATGAATTGAGAGAGGAATATGAAAAGCAGAAACGACTGGTAATGGAAGAGCTTAATAAATTGATTGTTCCAAAAATCAAAGACCCTGTGTAAGCAAATTTATCTGCTGATAATTTTATACAACCGGTTAACATTATTCCTTTCTATTTTATCTTAATAATTCTTAATTCGTCACGGTAAGTTATCCCATTGATTTGGATAGTTACATATTCTGATAATAAAACGTATAACTTTATTTTTCAGATAAAGAGAGTATATTAGGACTGCTTTTTTGAAAAATTTTACTAAACCAGAGCACAAACCTCTGGGAACAATAAACAATCGAACTGGTAAAAGATTACAGGCTTTTGAATAATCATAAAACTTTAAAACAATATTTAAGAAGATGAACAACGAGAATAAAGAAATTAAAACCGATTCAGAAAAGAAATCATTTAAATTCTGGCATACTAAGCAGAGAAAAAAACCGGTTACTTTTAAAGAAAAGGTAATTGAGTTTTTCAGACAACTTTTATTTGCTGGAATTGCAGCATTTTTTATTATAACATTTATTATCCAAAACACACGCATTCCAACCGGCTCTATGGAAGGCACAATTCTTGTTGGAGATTTTGTTTTAGTAAATAAGTTTATTTATGGTTCTTCATCACCAAAGTATATTCCTTTTACAGAAGTTGAACTTCCATTTTTCCGTTTACCAGCATTGAAGGATCCCAAGGCAACGGATATTGTTGTTTTTGAATATCCCGGAGATAGAGACCAACTTGTAGCTACAGAGCGTGGAGTTAATTATGTTAAAAGATGCATAGGCACACCGGGAGATACAATTGAAATAAAAGATAAAGTTGTTTTTGTTAACGGGAAGGAATTCTGGAGACCCACGCACGTAAAATATTACAAGGGTAGAACAGGAAGTTATTTAAAACCTGTTCCAAGAGGTTTAGCAGATGCAAGAATTTTTCCGAAAGGAACTCACTGGAACGAGGATAATTATGGTCCGCTGGTAATTCCGAAAAAGGGTTCAACAATTCCGTTAAATAAATACAACGTGGAGCAATGGAGAACAACAATTGACCGCGAGTATGGTAAAAGGATTGTTGAACTTAAGGGTGACGTTGTTACTATTGATGGTATCCCTGTTTCTTCTTATACGTTTAAAAAAGATTATTATTTTATGATGGGTGATAACAGGGATGACAGCTTAGACAGCAGGTATTGGGGATTTGTTGCAAGAGATCTTGTAGTAGGACAGGCATTTATAACACTTTTTTCCTGGGACAGGGAAATTCCATTCTCGCAGCTTTTCAAACTTCTCGGTTCAGTAAGGTTGGATAGAATACTTCTACTGCTTCATTAATTTAATACACAGGTTTATTAATATAAAAAGCCCTTAGAAAAATCTAAGGGCTTAATTTTGCTAAGATGAATTAAATCAATCTTAGAAGAACCATCTTACTCCAAATTGCATTGCCCATCTGGAGAGAAGATCATTTGGATCCCATGGAACATTGTTTTCTCTACTATTAAAACTATAAACAGGTCTTCCACTAGCAGGATCAAAGTCTCGTGTCCAATCAACTATTTCATAGTTAGGGAATTGAGTCCTTTCAACCCAACCAGATTTGCTGTCTAATAAATTAAGGACATTTAGTATATCCAATGTTAATTGTATATGACCAAATCCAAAAGTAGGAATATCTTGTACTACTCTAAGATCAAGATTATTCGTCCAAGGATTTCTTGCTCCGTTCTTTTCAGACATAGTCCCTTTATTCTCACTTAAGTAATCATTATTGTTGATAAAGCTGAACAATTCAGCGTACTCGCTCGCGTTGGCAGGTACATATACTCCATTATCAACACTGCCCAATAAAATGTCACTATTGTTAGCAGGTATGAAAAACAGATCATTATTATCAAAACCATCATTATTCAAGTCATTATCAACAGTAAAAGTGAATCGCTGGCCTGATTGACCATTATAGAATAAAGCAAATGTTGTTGGAGCATTTTCAAAGAATTCATGTACGTATGAAAGGGCGACAAATACTCTATGCCCCGGATCGAACCGTGAATTTGATAAGGGTGGATTATTCGGGTCATTTACTATAGGGTTCCGGCGTATTTGAGACCGCGCTTGTGAGGAAAGAACACTATTTACATCCTTTGACTTGCCATAAGAATATGCAGTGTTTACAGATAATCCGCGAGCTACACTTCTTTGTAATTGAATTGACATACTGTATTCGTATCCTTCATCCGTGTTTTTCAATTTCAATA
>CBEPPX010000443.1:0-2385 GCA_965511205.1 uncultured Ignavibacteriales bacterium
CCAACTTTTGCTTCTGCCCTGGAGTAATAAAAATCACTGTTCATCGGATCAAGTTTAATTGCTTTTGTAAGATCTGCAATTGCCTCGGAAAATTTGCCGAGTTTTATATAATCACCAGCCCTGTTCTGGTAAGCAATCTCATCTTCAGGGTTTAATTTGATAGCTGCAGTATAATCCTTTATTGCCTGCTCATACTCTCCAATTATACTGTTTATGTTTCCCCTGTTTACAAAAAATCTTGCGTCTGTGGAATCGCGTAAAATTGAGTTTGAATAATCTTTAATTGCACCGCTGTAATCTTCAAGCAGTTCCCTAACATAGCCCAGATTAAAGAAGGATTCAGGGTTAAGAGAATCAATTTCAACAGCCTGGTTATAATCCCTTATGGCATCATCGTAATTTTCTAAAGAAGTATAAACCAATCCCCTGTTCAGGTAATATTTATATTTGCCGTGGTTAATGGTAATTGCTCTTGAATAATCATCAATCGCCCCGGGAAAATCTTCAAGATGAAACTTAGCACCAGCACGTTGAAAATAAAATTCCGGGTCTGTTGGATCATCCATTAAAGCTCTTGTAAAATGAACAATCGCAGTTCTATATTTTTCTTCTTCGTAACTCTGTAAACCCAACTGGTAATTAACATTAATCGAAGGCGCACAGCCGGCAATCATTATAAAAACCATAAGGATCGAGAATTGGAAAGCCAAAGTATATTTTGTAGAAAATATTTTCACAACCGATACTATTTTAAATTAATAACAGAAGCAGAATCTGTAATTAAAATTTAAGCTATATACAATTACATGTAAAACCAAATATTGTTAACTTTATTTTTAGAAAGAGATTTACTCGTTACAAGAACTCCCTTAAATAAATAAAAGAGGGCATAATGGATTTAATACTTTTTATAACCGGATTGGTGCAAATAGCACTCTCGCTGCTTATCGGTGTACTTTTTATTTATGCAGCATCAAAAGTATTCCGGAAAATGATAAAAGGAATAAATGAAACCGATGAGCTTAAGAATAACAACATTGCCGTAGCAATCCTTAATAGTGCTATCATTATTGCATTAATTCTTGTCGTAAGCAACTCAATAGAATCTGCAATAACCATATTTGGAAACACGCTTCGTAATCCCGATGCCATCTTCTCTACATACGTTCGAACAGCATTGATCATGCTGTTACATATAATCATTGCTGGAATAGTTGCATTTTCATCCATATATATTGCGATGCACTTTTTTATGTGGCTCACCAAAGATTTAGATGAGCTGGCAGAAATAAAAAGGAATAATATTGCCGTAAGTTTGCTTCTTGGTATTATAATCATCTCGATTGCGTTATTACTCCAGCCGGGAATAACCACTATTCTAGATTCACTTATTCCTTACCCGCCGGTTTCATTAATCGATATAGGTAATTTATAGTACAGTAAAGTTATGCTTCAAAATCAGATGCTTAAGCAGAACAATCGCTCGCGTGCAGGATGTATGAAGAAGGGATTCTTTGGTTGTGCTTTTATCTTCCTGTTTTTCTTTGTAATGATAATTGCAATCTTCATTTCTATTGAACTGCCTGAAATCGATCTGTCGGTTGATGAAACCAAAAAAAATAAATATGAGATTGTAACCGACAGCTTAACGAATGAGAAAGTAATTAATTCCTCTTTTTCATGGAGATTCATGGATAACAATCTTCGCAGGAAAAAATATGATTTGTCATTCAGGCTGCTTGAAAAAGATGTTAAAAAAGCGATGGATCATATCGAACACATATCAGAGATGAGTTACAGAGAGCTTGGTGTTGATTTCGGAACAAACTCGCCCGACCCGATAATTGAGGCAAGAGTGGTTTGGGCGGAAGTTTATAGACGAGTTTTTAGTAGTTCAATCCCTCAAATGAAATCTATATTTGAAGGATTTAACAACATATTTGAAGAAGAAAAACTCGGATCTAAAGACCGCGTGATTTTTGTAGTAACTTTTGTACAGAACATTCCATATGACCGCCCAGGCGGTGTGCTCGATCTTTTTCCACCAATTGGTACTCTTGCCTATAGGTTTGGAGATTGTGATTCTAAAGCATTGCTGCTTTATGTTATTTTAGAAAAGATGAATGTTGATTGCGCAATGTTATGGAGTTACAAATATAAACATGCAATGCTAGGTGTTTCACTTTCAAGAGGTGGACAGTTTAAATCCATTAATGGAAAAAAGTATTACTTTCTGGAAACCACCTACCCCGGCTGGCAGATTGGCGACCTGCCTCCTGAATTTAAAAACAAAAGATTCTGGTTTATTGATGAAATAGATTCAGACCAAAAAGTTTTAACTGATGGAGATGAAGAATTGATTGAACCAGAAGTGGAAGATTTTGA
>CBEPPX010000444.1:0-2385 GCA_965511205.1 uncultured Ignavibacteriales bacterium
TAAAAGGCGAACAGTTTGTTCGCCTTTTAATATCTAATTATCTAATACTATTACCTCTTCAACCCAGAATAACTCACACGAACCTCCCCTGGTATCATCCCTTCTGAGTGAACTTACCCATCGCCATCCCCCCGAAGTAGTTACTTTCACAAGATATCCTTTCATTTCAATCAGACTTCCTTTGTAAACTTTATCGAATTTATCGTCAATTGTTTCATCCTTTGGAATAATGTGAACATTGGCGCTATTTAAACTAATCTCTTTCTTTGGAATAGGAAGTACATCCGCTTGCCAATGATACCATCTGTTCCGTTGAGAAATATCTATTTTATCGATTACACTCTGATCAGACATTCGTCCCCACCCGAGAGCCAGATCAATGGGGGATAAATCACTTTCTTTGCCAAACGAAAAATTATTACGACTTAAAACTCTTGCTTTAATTTTATATTCAGCAAGTGCTTCTATAGTATATTCCCCTTAAGTCCATTTCTTTTCGCTGGTGAGGTTCGTCTGCTGCGGAGGTGTGGCTGCCGTTTCTCCCGGCGGATAGGTGACGACAGTTTCAGGCCAAAATAAATAAACAAAGACTATTATTAATAGTGGTGAAGCGATCAGGAATTTTTTCATTTTAACAGAACCCAATAAAATGATATTGAACAATATTTACTTTTTAGATTTACTTTTCTGTATTAGAAGAGAAAATCTCAACACAATCAAATGTGTATATCCGAATACTGCAAATATTATTCCTGCTTTGCTGCTGCTTATTTATTGCTTAAAGCAGTTTATAGGTAAGTAATATGATAAAATTTATAGCCTGCGACAGTAAAACTGTAACGAACGGTTGCAAAGTTTGATGAGATAAGTAAAATGGGAGATTCGGCAGATACCTGGAAACCCAAAGAACCTGCTAAAACTGAACCCAACATTAAAAAATAGTCAGGCAATATGCCTATTTTGTAAATATTAACAAGTGTTAAGGAGTGTGGTTAGGGTTGGTAATTATAGATCAGTGCATGGTGGGCAGAACTGTTCTACGTAAAGAGTAAAGTTGCTGCGGAAATTTTTTCTCCCGGATGAAAATTGACATGAAATAATCTATTACGTATATTGCGTAACGTTTAATACGTAATGAATCATATGAAACCTAATAATCCATTTATTCTTTCAGGTTACGTTTCACCCGAATATTTCTGCAACCGAAATCAGGAAGCGAGTAAAATAATTTCTGCTCTGGAAAACGGCAGGAACGTAACTCTCTTTTCAATCAGAAGAATTGGAAAAACAGGACTGATCGAACATGTTTTCTACAAACTTAAAAAGCAGAAAAAGCATCACCTTATTTATCTTGATATTTTACCTACTACCGGTCTTAATGACTTTATAAGTGTTTTTGCAAAAGCGGTAATAGGCAAGCTCGAAACAACCCCGGAGCGGGTACTTAAGAAAGTTAGTGAATTGTTTGCATCACTGCGACCAACAATTACTTTTGATCCGATAACCGGTCTGCCTAACATTCAGTTTAAATTGGATACGGAAAAGGAGGTCACCCAAACCATTGAACAACTCTTTAACTATATTAAGAAACAAAAGAAGCATATCGTAATTGCGATTGATGAATTTCAGCAGATTACTAACTATCCCGAAAAAAACGTTGAGGCAATATTAAGGGCTAATGTACAAAAGACCACAAATACAAATTTTATATTTTCCGGGAGCCATAAACATATTCTTTTATCGATGTTCAGTGAATATGGAAGACCATTTTATCAAAGCACTGAACTGCATCACCTGGAAAAGATAAAATCATCATACTATAAAAAGTTCATAAAATCTAAGTTTGAAAAAGGCGGCAAGAAATTAAAAGAAGAGCAAGCGGACAAGATCCTGGAAATTTGCAGGAATCACACTTATTATGTCCAGTTTTTATGTAACCGCTTATACGGAACTGCTGCACGGACAATTAACGAGGAAATAATTGGTAAAACTCTACTCGATATTTTAGATGAGAATGAATTAGTTTATATTAACTACCGAAACCTGCTAACCGGCACACAGTGGAAGCTGCTCGAAGCGATTGCAAAAGAGGGTAACGCTACAAAACTAATGTCAAAGGAATTTATTCAATCGCATGGACTTACTGCATCAAGCTCCATCCAAACAGCTTTAGCCGCACTTATGAGTAAAGAAATGATTTACAAAGAAGGGGATTTTTATTTTGTATATGATGTCTTCCTGGAAAAATGGCTTGAAAGATTATGATATTCAATTAATTTTATTTCATAAGGTATTATGTAAAGTACGTTACGTTATTTGCGTAATGGGTTCCTTCCGTTTTACTGACTATCTCTTTGCTGGCAAGAGATATGAACGACAGCCTGG
>CBEPPX010000445.1:0-2375 GCA_965511205.1 uncultured Ignavibacteriales bacterium
TGACAACCAGCCATTACCAGACAATGGTTTGATGAAGGAATCTCTTAAGAATGAAGTTACAAATGCTCTTTCTACCCTTAATGCAAGAGAAGCAGAGGTAATCAAACTTTATTTCGGGATTGAAGGAGATCATTCTGCAACTCTTGGAGAGATAGGCGATAGATTTAATCTTACGAGAGAAAGAGTAAGACAGATTAAAGGAAACGCTTTAAGAAAATTGAGAGGTTCCCAAAGGAGCGATAGGCTAAAAGCTTACTTAGGCTAAGTGTGAGTGAAGTTGATTTAAAAGCTGTCGAGAAAAATCGGTTTTTAAAATTTGTTCGAGATTGAATGTGAGCTC
Organism: uncultured Ignavibacteriales bacterium; assembly: GCA_965511205.1. Classification (GTDB taxonomy): domain Bacteria; phylum Bacteroidota; class Ignavibacteria; order Ignavibacteriales; family Ignavibacteriaceae; genus JAZGGS01. Next base: position 341 of record CBEPPX010000445.1, read on the forward strand.
TCCACTTGCAACCCCCACCGTCAAGTTCTGGCCTTGCACCCCATCGATCTGGTTAGAATTTTTAGTAAATAAAACCCCCGCCTAGTTATTAAGCAGGGGCAAATAGAATTATATCTAAGAGCCTTGGTACTTTTTGTTAATCAATTTATTTTGTTGTAAACACGCCAGTTGCTTAGGTGAGGCACAATAAGGTTATTACAATCTTATTGGTTGCTATTTAGCGATCAATCTTTGATTGTTTGGATTATTCAAACTAAGTTTAAATAGAAATGCGGCAAAATTTGTTATTGAAGGAGGTAACAATGAGACTACTAATAAAAGTAATAATATCATTAATTTTCTTTGCTTTAGTCGGTTGCGAAAAACAGGAGCATCCTGTTCCCGAAGTAAGTCTTCACACGGCAGTACTTACAGATAATCTTGAAGCCATAGAACAGCACATTAAAGCTGGTTCTGATTTGAACATACCAGAATCTAAGCGTGGATCTTCACCTCTTATCACCGCCGCAGCACTTGGTAGGATGGAAGCTGCCGAAATCCTGATAGATGGTGAGGCTGAACTTAACTATAAAAACGATGATAGCTCAACTGCTCTAATAACTGCTATTGCATTTGGTAAGACTGATATTGCCGAAATGCTAATTGATGCCGGGGCGGACCTAAATATTCAAAATAATGATGGGTCAACGGCCCTACACACAGCCGCATTTTTCTGCAATGTTGAGATAGTCGAAGCCTTGCTGGATAACAGTGCCAATAAAACTTTGAAGAATAAAAATCTAGCAACTGCGCTTGAGGTTGTTGACCTACCATTTGAAGAAGTTAAAGACGTATACGATGTTATCGCGGCAAGATTATATCCATTGGGGATAACGCTTGACTATGATCATATTAAAATGACACGTCCCAAAATTGCAGACATACTGCGATAGATGTGAGTTCATTGTTGACACTCAAATAAAAACCCCCGCCTAGTTATTAAGCAGGGGTTGGGGAATTCATACTTGCCGGTTAAATTTTAGTCCATTATAACCTAACGAGTACGCTTACCGGCCCTAATATCTTTACAAGTTTTGCAAAGCTTTCTTCCACTTGTTCCCTTCTTCCTTTTCTTCACACCTTTTCCTGCTGAACACGAACCATAAATGTGATAGACTTTACTATCTGCCGAATGAAATGGTGATATTTGTTTTGCCATAACTGTTCCTCTTTAATTTGTTATTATTATTTATAATGCTGTTACTTCATCAGCACCATCTTCTTAGTTTCAATAATCGTTTTTACGAGTATCCGACTATACCACAATAATATTATCAGCTAAAATTATTCAATAGTTTTATCACGAAGTCTAAACTGTTGATATACAATTCTGTGCTGTTCTTAATCACCTTATTCTTGCTTGAAGCAATATATTTTGACACAATGTTAAACTCAATCTTTAATAATCTTGATGTATGTGGTAATTGTTTTTGTAAGTAAGCTCGCACTTTTACCCTATCTTCTTCTCCCTGTATGATATTGTAAATATGAATAAGATGATAAGCATTCATTACAACATTTATTGACCTTGCAATTGAATTTGCTACGTTGGAAGCAATAGCGTATTCTTCCGCCCCCTTTATAGCAATTTGTTCAAAGGTATCCATATAGGTAAGTATTTTTTGGGTTTCGATTAGGAGCAACCGTTCATCTACTGTTTGGGGGAAAGAAGTAGCAAGGATGAAAATAAAAAGTAAGTATCGAAGCATAGAAACCTCTTAAAAATTATAATATAAGATAATAACATCTGAGGATAGCTTCCACCATTAATTATAAAAAACCCCGCCTAATGAGTGGACAAGGGCAAGGAGGTTCAATGAGTTGCTTTAGCTTAATTTTGAAAAACAATTCTTTATCAATAATATTTTAATTCAGAAACTAATTGACTAAAGATAATTTTCCTTTAGAGTCCTTAATGAGATATTCATTGTAAATATGAGCGCTCATTCTTCTAACTTTTTGATTTTCGTCATTGGATGCCAGTTTCTTAACTTCC
>CBEPPX010000446.1:0-2364 GCA_965511205.1 uncultured Ignavibacteriales bacterium
TGCTTTATGCAGCTTCTTACCAGAGAAGAAGACACGTATGGGTGCTCTTAAATGGCGGACCCGAAGGTGCAATTTATAAATCAACCGATGCAGGAGCTACATGGAATAAACTTAAATCAGGTTTACCAAAGGGTGATATTGGAAGAATCGGTCTGGCAATTTCGCCTGTTAATCCTGATCATGTTTTTGCAATAATTGAAGCGCAGGGTGATGAAGGCGGTTTCTTTAAATCAACTAACAGAGGAGCTTCATGGAAGAAAACAAATGATTATAAAACGGTAAGCGCTCAATACTACAATGAAATTTTTTGCGATCCAAAAGATGTAAATAAAATATACTCACTGGATACCCGCACAAAGGTATCCATTGATGGAGGAACAACTTTTAACAATTTAGGAAATGATGCCAGGCATGTTGATGATCATGCGTTGTGGATTAATCCAGAGAACACTAATCACTTTTTAATCGGAGGTGACGGTGGAATTTATGAAACTTTTGATGGGGCGAAAACATGGTTATTTAAAAGCAATCTTCCAATCACACAGTTTTACAGGGTGAGTGTTGATAACTCCGAACCTTTCTACTGGGTTTACGGCGGTACACAGGATAACAACAGTATGGGGGTTCCATCTCAAACAATTAACAATGAAGGAATTGTAAATGCTGATTGGATTCCAACTCTCGGTGGCGATGGCTACGAAGCAGCAGTTGATCCCACAGATCCGAACATTGTGTACACGCAGTACCAATATGGTGGGTTAGCTCGCTATGATAAAAAAAGCGGTGAAGTAATTTCAATTAAACCACAGGAAGGAAGCGGTGAAGAACCTTACAGATGGAATTGGGATTCGCCATTAATAATTTCTCCGCACAGCCATACAAGGTTGTACTTTGCTGCCAACAAACTTTTTAAAAGTGATGACCGCGGCAACACATGGGTAGCAGTTAGTGATGATCTTACAAAACAAATTGATAGGAACAAACTTGAAGTAATGGGAAAAGTATGGAGTGTTGATGCTGTTGCTAAAAATGCTTCAACTTCTTTTTACGGAAATATTGTTTCACTAACGGAATCTCCTTTAGTTGAAGGATTGATTTATGTTGGTACCGATGATGGTTTGGTTCAAGTTACAGAAGATGGGGGAACTAGTTGGAAAAAGATTGAAACATTTCCAGGTGTGCCGGGAACAACTTACGTTAGCTGCCTCTACGCCTCTTTGCACGATCCTAATACTGTGTATGCAACTTTTGATAATCATAAAAGAGCAGATTTTAAACCTTATATTTTGAAAAGTACTGATCGAGGGAAAAGCTGGAATTCTATTTCAGGTGATTTGGAAGAACCGCATGTTGTTTATTCCATTCAGCAAGATCATATTAATTCTGAGCTTCTTTTTGTGGGAACTGAGTATGGTGTTTTCTTTACAATAAACAGGGGAACAAACTGGATACAACTAAAAGGTGATCTTCCAACTATTGCCGTGAGAGATATTGACATTCAAAGAAGAGAAAACGATTTGGTTCTCGGAACTTTTGGAAGAGGATTTTATGTGCTCGATAATTACTCACCTTTAAGAAATGTAACAGAAAAAAATCTTGATGAAGAGGAAAACATTTTATTCCCTGTTAAAGATGCGCTGATGTTTATGAAGCGAAGAGGTACTTTTGGAGGTGTTGGTAAATCATTCTTCAAAGTTGAAAATCCTTCTTTTGGCGCTACCTTTAATTATTACATTAAAGAAGCACCAAAGACTTTAAAGAAACAAAGGCAGGAAATAGAGAAAGAATTAATTAAAGAAAATAAACCGGTTTCCTATCCTAGTTGGAATCAGCTTCGCTTAGAGGATAGAGAGGAAAAAACTTTTCTCTTATTTATAATATCTGATGATAAAGGAAATGTTGTACGAAAATTAAAGGAAGGTGTAAAACCAGGGATAAACAGAATTACCTGGGATCTAAGATTTGCAGATACAAATCCTGTTAAAAAAGTAACTGATAAAAATGAAAGCGGTTCACCGGTTATGCCCGGAAATTATTCTGTTGAAATGTTTATGAGCGTTGATGGCGAACTTACAAAACTTGCAGGTCCACAATCATTTGAAGCAAAGGTACTGCAGAACACGACTTTGCCTGCAGAAGACAGAGCAGAGCTTGTAGCTTTCCAGAAAACGTTCTGGGAATTTAACCGTGCCGTAGAAGGTGCATTAAATGCAACGCGTGATCTTAAAGAAAAAACAGACCTACTGATCTATGCAATTAAGCAAACACCAAATGCACCGAACAGTTTAATGGATGATGCTCTTAAGATTAAGAGAGAAACTGAAGAGATTCTTCAACATCTTTATAGAGATGAAACAATTGCAA
>CBEPPX010000447.1:0-2362 GCA_965511205.1 uncultured Ignavibacteriales bacterium
CGAGTAATAAATCCTTCAGTAACTTTTTCACTTACAGAAGTTTCACCTAGTGTGGATGATAAAGATGAATCAACCAATAAAGTTCCTGTTGTGAGATTCCTCATCTTCCAAAACATCGAATAGTCTTCAGATTCAGTATTTGTAACGAATTCTACCTCATACTCAGCATTTTGTAATGCTGAATTTTCCAAAACATCGTAACCTACATTGCCAGTTGAAGCACCGGTAACCTGGTTAGCAGGCTGCACTAATACAGGAGGAGTATAAAGATTTTCTCCAACAATAATTGAATTAATTGTGCGAAGGTTTTCAGCTTCCTGAGCAAACGCTTCGGATGATAAATAATAATCTCCTGTATCTGCCCAGGCTACACCAGCACCACTTCTAGAGACAAGTGCATTGTAATTGATTGCATAGCTGCTAACAGCAAAATAATATGGTGTGCCTTTTGTAACCGGTACACCAGGATTGAATGGATCATTAAACACCCGGTATCTTATTCTACCAGTTACTTCATCCACATAAAGGGAAGAATCAAGTTGATTATCCGGTGGGGAAAAATCATAAAGAAGTTCGATTCCACCGGTTTCACCATTTTCTTTATATATATTATCAATAAAATTACTCTTATCGTATATAGCCATCAGCAAAGAGTTTTGCTGATTATTTACTATATCTTCTGAAATATTTGTTTGAAATGCCCAAACCTGGTACCCTTCAAACATCATGTTCCAGGTAGGAGAAAGACTTTGAAATTCTAGCTGTGGTTTGGTTTCCCAGATAATATCAATAAAATCATCTCCTGCAGTTAAGGTAACCTGTGGTGGAGGCGGAGGTGAAGGTGCAAGGAAGTTTAGATCAAATATATTCTGCGCACCATCATCAATCTCTCTTGCTTTTGTAATTCCATCAAGAGGAGATGAACCTTTTCCTACAACATAAGCTACAACAATTTCATTCTCTTCACCTTTCTTCAATACGAAAGGACCCGTATTTGTCATTTGCCGTTGGTCAACGTTCATTTCATTAAGCCAACCATCACCGCTTACCGGATCGCCAGAGAACCAAAATCTTGGATCAGCATTTTCACATCCAGTAAAAGGACCGTTTCCATAAGGAGAAAAATCACAAGGATCTGGTATATCACCAACCCTTGTTAAGCCAAGCATATAGTTTCTGGCTTCATCTTTATCACTAGGATCGTTCAGGGTTGGGTCTCCGTTAATATACTCAACAAAAGAAGAAATAGGTAAATTCATTGCCCCTGGGAATTCAGCTATACCCTTTACCTGTCCTTGTACAGAAAACGCAGTATCAAGCGGTGTATCAATACCTTCATCATACTCACCAACTATGCCACCGACATCTATAAAAGTTACACCAGGAATGTACGCCCTTGGACCTGAGAAGAAATCTATCATAAAGCAAGGTACCTGGTTTCCATAAACAGCATCTGGTGTATTGTTATATGTATACCCGGCATTTCTTGGAACATCCACGCCAACTACGTCATCAGTGGCATCTCCAACATCAGGATCTGCCCATACACCAAAATATACTTCATCCATCTGATCAGGATCAGAAGGAGATAAGCCAACATATTTAAACCTGAAACGAACGAATACTAAATTTCCAATTGCACCCGCAGAAGCAAATGCAAAAACTGATTGGCGAACTTCTATTCCTTTTGGAGAAACTGTGTTCCATCTTCTTAGGGCAGCAGTTATTCCATCATGATAAACACACCATACAGTTTCATCACCAATTAAATCCGGTCTGTCTTCATCCGGATCCCATTCTCCATTTCCATTTCTATCTACTGGATTGTATCCTTCGATGCCATCGCCGTTATAAAAATCTGCCCCAAGTGCAACAGCATCAATCCAATCCTGCCAGCTTGGTCCGAAAGGTTCATCCTGAGAGTTTAATACATACATAACAGCTCTAGGATCATTCCGTCCGCCTTCAACCGTTCCTTGAATGTAATCTTCTACCAAGGTAGCAGAGGCAACTGCATTAGCCCACATCTGCCCATTCTGTAAGCCGCTTAAGAAGAATCCTGAAGAGAAAAGAAATGTACCGCCAGCAAACTGCCCACCGGATCCATTACCTGCAGGAGGTGGAATGTTTACATCTGCAATAATTCCCTTTCGGTTCATGGGGAGATAAATATTGTTAACATTCATTGCGTAAGCATCTCCATTCTTACCCGATTCCAGAGTTGAAGTTCCTTTGTAAAGCGGTTTTGGAGTGTTTACACCTTTTTTATCATCTCCCAGAAAACCGAGAGATAACAATACCACTACCATAAATAGTAATTGTATTTTGTAATTAAATCTTATTTTCCTTTTCATTTTCAATT
>CBEPPX010000448.1:0-2348 GCA_965511205.1 uncultured Ignavibacteriales bacterium
TTGTAGTGTAGTAAATATTTTGAACGTCCACGAACACAACGACTTTTTCCATAGAATTAATTGTTCTTTCTGGAGCGAACGGTTAACCTCTATTTCATATTCCAGAATCTAGAGGTTTTTACAAAATTTAAATTATCGAATTCTTCATCAAGTATTTTTCTAAAATCTGAAAGTTTGTATCCATAAAGTTTAACCTTATTCCACAATGGTCGTGAAAATGCATGAGCGGATTTATGACAAAGGAAAATAAGGGCTTCAGAATTCAGTCTTTTTTCGAAACCAATTTTGTTACTTGAAAAAGCATTATTCGAATTATTATTTTTAGTTTGACTAAAGCTTAGCTGTTGAATTGCCCACGAATGAGCATGTATAAACGCTGATAATAATCTATAAACAGGTTCTTCACTAAAAACTGAAGCGATTAAATCAGCCATTTTGGGAAACTGCTGGCCTATTCCTATTCGTTTACCTTTTTTATTATTCATTTTGTTAAAACCGAGGCTTAATGCTAGTTTTTCCACATCATCTATTCGTTTCTTAGTTTCCTTAGTATCTAACCCTGCAGTGCGAGCAAATGTTACCTGTTGAGAAAGTCCCTCAAAGCGAAAAGCAAAGCTTCTTTGCACACGTTCTTGAGTATTAATGGTTAAATCAAGTAACCATGAAGCTAGTGCAGATGATTCGAGAAGTGCCCTAGCAGATGTAAATGGAGCAATTGTCAACACAGGTTCGGTAAGAGATTTGTATAATGCAATAAGTTGATCTGCTGATGTTTCAATCAGCAGATTACCCTGCGAGTATGCCGTTTGAACAGATTCTCTACGGAAGGCGTCTAATTCCAATATCGCCTTCGAACCTGGGGCTGGTTCCAAATTACGTTCATTAAAGAAAGCAGCGGTCTTATCATGAAGGTTTGATAAACTTGATATCATTCGAATCAAATCTTCTTGTTTATAAATCATTATACATTTTTATGTCGAAAATTTATATTTGACTAACTAATACTTAACAGGAATAAAGTACCTTACTCCAATCCTGATAAAAATTTATTTCTTTTCTAAAACTATCGCTTTATTAAACAGCACTTTTGGTCTTCTAACTTCTGTGAATCCTGCAGCTTTTGCTTTTCCAATAGTTTCTTTAAACGCTTTATTTGAAACGTGGAATGGTGGTTCTACAATAAATAATTGTCCTTTAGGTTTTAAAATGGTTTCTATCTCTGTAAACAATCCTTCCTTATTAACAACTTCGTGTACTATGTAGAAAGCCAGAACAAAATCAACATTTTCAGATATGCCAATTTTATCCTCTTCGCACTTATGCAGTGTAATACGATTCTCAAGTTCTGTCCCTTTAATCTTATCGCTTAGTTTGTGAAGCATCCCTTCCTGTAAATCAGCGGCAATAACTCTACCCGATTCGCCAACCATTTGAGCCAACTCGACAGAAAAAAATCCGGGACCACAGCCGAAATCCAGAACTGTCATTCCCTCTTTTATATATGGCTTTAATATTCTTTTTGGATTTTGCATCCATCTTCTAAATCTGGTATCAAGCCTGTCTGCTTCTTCAACAGGGCAAACACGGGTGCTTCTATCACTCACAATATTTTTTCCTTTTATGAATTACTTTGCCTTACCCTGCGCAGCTACTGCAGCAGCTGCTTTGGCTATCTCTTCAGGATCACCGAGATAGTAACTTTTTTGGGAGTTAAGGTTTTCATCAAGCTCATAAACTAGTGGAATTCCTGTGGGAATATTTAAACCAACAATTTCATCTTCAGATATATTATCGAGATATTTTACAAGCGCTCTTAAGCTGTTACCATGCGCTGCAATTATAACTTTCTTTCCTGCTTTAATTGATGGTGATATTGTGTTTTCCCAGTAGGGAACAAAACGTGCAACCGTATCTTTTAAACATTCTGTAAACGGAAGTTCATCTTCGGTTAAATCAGCATACCTCGGATCGCTGCCGGGATATCTTTCATCGGTTTTTTCTAAAGCAGGCGGCTGCGTTGAGTAACTTCTGCGCCAGATTTTTACTTGCTCATCTCCATACTTTTCAGCAGTTTCTGCTTTGTTTAATCCCTGCAAAGCACCATAGTGTCTTTCGTTCAATCTCCAGTGGCGAATAACCGGTATCCACATTAAATCCATTTCGTCCTGTGTAATCCATAAAGTACGAATTGCACGTTTAAGTACAGAAGTGTATGCAAGATCGAAAGTGTAACCTTCTTTTTTTAACAGTTTGCCGGCTTCGGTAGCTTCTTTTAATCCTTTTTCAGAAAGATCAACGTCCGTCCATCCGGTAAATTTGTTTTCTTTATTCCAGATGCTTTCACCATG
>CBEPPX010000449.1:0-2346 GCA_965511205.1 uncultured Ignavibacteriales bacterium
ATAAAAAAGTTTACAATACTTTTGGAAGATTGATTGATGAAAAAACCGAAACTTATGATATAATGAATGATGGGTATCCTTCACTAATTCCTAACCGAAGTTCAACGGCTTCACCTTCGGGTAAACATGGAATTGCTGCGGAGAGGGATTCAATTTTCCTAAAGACTGCAGGCGAAGACAACTTGCAATTTATAACTCAAGCTAACTATGAGATTAATAAAGTAAGCTGGAGTAATGATGAAGATTTTTTATTCTTCTCAACCATCACCCCGGATAGTGAATCTATAAATATGCAAAAGAAATCGGAACTTTTTGTTTATTCTATTAATGGCGATTCATTAGTTTCCAAATGGGAAGGGACAGGCGCAAAAAACTATATTACTTTTGACAACCTGCTTGTTTTTGATGATGGATTAAATTATCAAAGCTTCATCAGTATTTATAATTACAAACAAAATGAGCTTGTTAAAACTGTAAGAATAAGAGGCGGCTGTGGAATTGTTAATATTCCGCGGTAAAGTTATTAATTTTAGTGAACCGGTTAACAATTCAGAATAATTAAACTTTAATTTCAGAAGGATAATTTTTTTTGTTAAAAGAAAAATTTATTAAGCAAATAGATAAAGCACTTCAGGTAATGTTTGTATTCTGGTGTTTAATTTTACCATGGTCTATGGCAGGAATGCAAATTGCTTTGGGTGCAGTTATTCTGCTGTCAATTCTGCTTTCGGTATTAAAGCGCCGTTCGCCTTTTATCTATCATCCGTTTTACATTTTTCTTGGCATTTATCTGCTAACCGATTTAATAAGCGCTAGTGGAACTGATGATGTAGCACATTCACTTAATTCTGTTTTTCAAAATGATTGGGTAATCTTAACAATTCCTTTCCTCGTTTCTTTACCAATAAAGGCACTCTGGAGGAAGCAAGGATTCAGAGTTTTGCTTCTTTCCGCAGCTGTTGCAGGGCTGTACGGAATATTTCAGTTTTTTTCCGGTGTTGATATTTTCAAGGGCGACACTTTAACAGCGCAGGGAAATTTTTATAGAGCTATTGGTGGATACAGCGGTTTTTATACTTATGGTGGCAACCAGTTATTTGCGTTTGCAGCCGCCTTCGCTTTTTTCATTCTGGCAGGCAATCAGAAAATTGAACGATACGTTTATCTTCTATTTACCGCAATAATTTTTTTAAGCATTGTTGCGTCATTCACACGCAGCGCATGGTTAGCCGTAATTTTTGTTATACTACTCGGTACTTTGATTGTAAATCGGAAACGGTTTCTTTATGTATTAGGTGGATTGATACTTTCCGGCGCTGTTTTATTTTTCCTGATTCCGGATTTACAAAGCAGGTTTATTAGTATTTTTGATTCATCACAAAATGAGGGACGGTTAACCTTGTGGTTAACTTCATGGGAAATATTTAAAGAAAATATATTCTTTGGGATCGGTCATGGTAATTTTTCTCAATACTTTGAACTCTTTAAAGTCCCGGGTTTTTACGATGCTACAGGTCATGCACACAATGATTTTATAAATGTAACTGTTTTAAACGGCATTGTTGGTCTGGCTGCGTGGTTGGCGATGTGGATAGCATGGTTCTATTTTGCGGTTAAAGCTTTTGCTAAAAATTTGTGGAAGGATGCAGATAAAAAAATTATTCTCTCTGCAATTCTAGGAATTTCAGGAATACTGGTAGCTGCTCTATTTCAATGTTTTTTTACCGATCTTGAGAATAACATTTTCTGGTGGTTCCTTGCAGCAGCTACGTTGCAGATAATAGTTCAATCAGGAAAGAGAATTGATGAGGAAAATACTTCTAACATTAAACAGGATACTAATATTGTTAAAAGTGGAGATATATAAATGAATAATAAGGAGAGAAACCTGGTTTTAGAAAAAGTGAACAATCTCTCTTCGGGGTTTGATAAAAATTGTAATGAACTTGCAATAATACTTGCAGCAGGTCATGGTAAAAGATTAAAATCTGAAAAATCTAAAATGCTGCACACAATTTTAGGTGTACCAACTGTTGAAAGAGTTTATAACGCCTGTAAAGAAGGTGTTGAAGGAATAAACACCGTTATTGTTGTAGGAATAAAAGCTGTAGATGTTATGGAATATCTCGGAAAAAGAGAAAGAACAGTTTATACTTACCAGGAAGAGCAGCAAGGAACAGGACACGCAGTACAGGTTGCTTTACAGGATTTGCAAAACATTTCTGCCGATGTAATTGTTTACATACTTCCCGGCGATATGGGATTGATTGATGCGGAATCCATAAAGCAATTCCGCAAAGAGTTTTTAAAATCCAACGCTGATATGATTGTGCTTACAGGTTTGTA
>CBEPPX010000450.1:0-2336 GCA_965511205.1 uncultured Ignavibacteriales bacterium
CATGTTGCAATTATTTATTGGTTTGCACGAAGTGCAGATGATATTGCTGATGAAGGGAATGAGAACCCAGATGTTCGCCTTTTTCAGCTTAATGAGTTTGAACTAAATTTTAATCAGGCACTTATCGATAAACCTGATTCAGATTTCTTTTCGGCTCTAAGCGAAACAATTACCGTTCTAAATCTTACTCCAAATCATTTTACTGATCTTTTATATGCTTTCAAGCAGGATGTTGTTAAAAAACGATATGGTAATTTTGAAGAGCTGATAAATTATTGTAATCACTCCGCTAACCCAGTGGGCAGACTTATACTGGAAATTTTTGATGTGAGGAGAAAGAATGCTTATAGCTACTCGGATAAAATATGTACTGCTCTTCAGTTAACTAATTTTTTTCAGGATACTAAGTTAGATATTAACAGGGGGAGAATTTATTACCCGCAGGATGAAATGGAAAAATATGAGGTCACAGAAAAAATGTTTGAGTTAAATGAAAATAATCTTAATTTACAAAAGCTCGTAAAGTTCAATGTTGATCGGGCACGGTTATTGTTTAATGAAGGAAAGAAATTATTGAAATTGTTAAAAGGCGGACTTAAACTTGAAGTAAACTGGACAGTAAGAGGCGGTGAAGCAATACTTGATAGAATTACTAAAAGCAATTTCGATGTTTTAAATAAACGACCAGTTTTAAGAAAAACAGATTTTGTAAAGTTATTTTTCGCAACTATATTTAATGTATGACTGATATCACAAAAGAAATATCAAAAAAAAGCAATAGCAGCTTTTACTATGCGTTTAACTTACTTCCTTCCGCAAAGCGCGATGCGATGAATACTGTTTATGCTTTTTGCAGGCAGACTGATGACATTGTTGATGAAGGCAATGACCCGGCTTCGTTAAAGTATGAAAAATTACGCAAGTGGAGAATAGAACTGGAAAAATCTTTTTCCGGTCACTCTGAATATCTTATATTAAACAAGCTCTCTTCAACCATTCAAAAGTTTAACATTCCTTTAGAACCGTTTTTTGAGTTGCTGAAAGGGATGGAAATGGATCTGCAGAAAAACCGCTACCTTACTTTTGATGATCTGCAGTTATATTGTTACCGTGTTGCCTCCACAGTAGGTTTAATGTGTGTTGAAATTTTTGGTTACAAGCATGCCTCCACACGCGATTTTGCTGTTAACCTGGGGATAGCATTACAGCTAACTAATATCTTGCGCGATATTAAAAAAGATGCTGAAAACGGAAGAATATATCTTCCGCAGGAAGATCTTAAAAAATTTAATTACAACGAGAATGATATTTTAAACCAGACATACAACAGCAATTTTACCAAGATGATGAAGTACGAGAGCGATAGAGCTAAAGAATATTTTGATAAAGCAACGGCAAGTTTAAACATTGAAGATAAAGCCGAGATGTTTGCGGCAAGAGCTATGCAGCATATCTATTATAAAATGCTGGGCAAAATTGTTGATGTGGACTATGATGTTTATAACAACAACATTAAAGTTTCCACTTTCCAAAAAGTTGGTATATCCGTTGGGGTTTGGGCAAAATACAGTTTAGTTTATTAATGAAAAAAAAAAGTGTATAGTAATAGGGGGAGGTTTTGCTGGTCTTTCTACCGCAGCATTTCTTAGCAGCATTGGTCACACCGTTCAGCTTCTTGAAGCATCCCCAAAATTAGGGGGCAGGGCATATTCTTTCCTTGATAGTAAAACAAATACGGTTATTGATAACGGTCAGCATATATTGATGGGGTGTTATAAAGAAACACTTAACTTCTTAAAATTAATAGGGGCTGATAAAAACCTGTTATACCAGGATAAGCTGGAAGTAAATTTTGTAAAAGAAAATTTTCAACTAATGCCGCTAAAAAGTGCCCCGCTGTTTTACCCGCTAAATCTGCTGTTTGGTATGCTAAAGTTTAAGGCAATAAGTTTTAAAAACCGATTAAAACTGTTGAAAGTATTTTTAAAACTCCCTTTCTATTCAGCAAAAAATTTAAGCAGGATGACTGTTTATGATTGGCTGGTGAAGGAAAAACAGGATGAGCAAGTGATTGAAGCATTTTGGAAAATCCTAGCAATTGGTGCACTTAATACAAATCTAAAAAATGCATCTGCAAAGATGTTTGTAGATATTTTAAAAGAAATTTTTCTAAATGGAAATTTTGCTGCTACAATAATTTTGCCAAAGTATGGATTAAGCGAAACCTACTGCAAACCGGCAAAATTATTCATCGAAAAAAACGGGGGAAGTATAAACCTATCTTCGCAGGTAACAGAATTAATTTTCGACGAGGGAAAAATTGAAAAAGTTGTAAC
>CBEPPX010000451.1:0-2329 GCA_965511205.1 uncultured Ignavibacteriales bacterium
TTTTAGTGCAGGCAACCTTACCAGTGGTGTTTATTATTATAAATTACAGGCGGGAAATTTTGTAGAAACAAAGAAGATGGTTTTAATTAAATAAGCAATATATAACAATGAAAAAAATAATTTTTTACTTAATAATTTTTTTTATCCCGTCTTTTCTCTTTGCTCAATGGCAGCCTACTAGAGGACCAGAGGGCAGTACGGTAAATAATATAATTAAAAAAGGAGATTTTATCTTTTCCTGCACAGGCGAATTTTCTGGTGGTGGTGTTTACAGATCTTCTGATGATGGACAATCCTGGCAAATTGTAAGCAAGGGATTTGAACCGACAAACAAGGTGAACTCCCTTTCAAACAATGAAGATTTTATCTTCGCTGGTACACGTTTAACAGGAATCTTTCGCTCAAGTGATGGTGGTAATACCTGGGAAGAAAAAAATAATGGATTAACTGGAACCGGGGAAAAATCAACTACCGCGGTATTTGCACATTCGGATTCAATACTTGCAGGCACACAGACTTACGGTATCTATCGCTCTAATGATAATGGGGAAAACTGGTTTAATTTTAGTGCAGGTTTAAGCGGCTTAGCCAAAAGGATAAATGATATAATATATCATCAAGGTAAATATTTTGCAGCAACCGATGATGGAGTATACAGGTACTCCGAGAGTCTCGCAAGCTGGGAATCAGTAAATGGAGGTATTCTTACCTTCTGCGATGCAATTGTTTCCAGCGATACGAATTTATTTGCGGAGACTTTTCCAGGAGTATATCGTTCCTCAAATAATGGTGAATCCTGGAGTGTTGTTAACAATGGATTACCATCAGGCAGTTATTATGCTCTATCATCTTATGATGGAGTAATTTATACAGGAGATGACGGCATAGTCTATAAATCAACTAATGCCGGAGATAATTGGGTCGCTCTGCCAAATGGATTGCCGGGAGACATTAATAATAGAATTTATTCACTGTATGCTGATGCTGATTTATTATTAGCGGGTTTCAGAACATTGGGAATCTATAAATCATCAAATGGGGGAAGTGAATGGTTTCTTTCATCGAAAGGAATTGCAAATGTTTCAGTCTACGATTTAGAATTTAAAGGAAGCCGCTTATATGCTGTTACCGAAGATGCTGATTATGGTTTAATCTTCCGCACAGATGATAATGGTGAAAAGTGGGAAATATCAATTGAAGGTGCTACTATAAGAGGGTATATGGCTTTCCACAATAGTGGTGATTATTTGTGGGCAGGTTCTTTTGGGGATGGATTGTATCGCTCTTCAGATGGCGGTAATAATTGGGAAGAAATTTCTATTACAATCTTTTTCCCTGGTTATGTTAGCGCTCTATCAGGAAATGATAGTGCTGTTTTTATTGGAACAGAGGGATTCAATATTGATGTTTATAAATCAACCGATAACGGAAATTCGTTTGAGAATCTAAATGTTCCTGGAAGCGGTGATATTAACACACTTCATTCTATAAACGGATTCGTATTTGCAGGAAGAACTACTGGTGTTTACAGAACATCCGATAACGGTGAGACGTGGGCAGCTATTAACTCCGGCTTTCCAGCTAATGTTTTTATCCAGGATATAAATAGCAACAATAACTTTATTTATGCTTCAACCCTTAACTCAGGTTTATTCAGATCATCCAATAATGGAGATGAGTGGGAAGAGATTGGAACTGGAATAATAAACGATGTAGTATATTCAATCGGAACAAATAATGAACAAGTATTTGCAGGCACAAAAGAGAGCGGAGTGTTTTATTCTGAAGATGAGGGAACAAACTGGACAGAATTTAACGCTGGATTTTTTGTTGGAATCTCTGGTATGTACTCCAGCATATTTTCTATGATTATAAAATCTGATACTGTTTTTTGTGGTTTGCAAACGTATGGTGTCTGGAAATCACCTGTTCCATCCATTACCTATTCAGTTCACGATCAAATTGTTCCAATAGAATTTTCACTTTCACAGAATTATCCGAATCCATTTAATCCAACTACTACAATTAAATATTCAATTCCTGCAGATGGATATGTAACTTTAAGAATCTACAGCGCTATTGGTGGAGAGGTAGGAAGCTTGATTGATGAATTTAAATCAGCTGGTGAATATGAAATTGATTTTAGTGCAGGCAACCTTACCAGTGGTGTTTATTATTATAAATTACAGGCGGGAAATTTTGTAGAAACAAAGAAAATGATCTTGATAAAGTGATTTAATATCACACTAATTCCAGAAAGAATCATATTGAGAGTAAAAGGCGAACAGTTTGTTCGCCTTTTAATATCTAATTATCTAATACTATTACC
>CBEPPX010000452.1:0-2328 GCA_965511205.1 uncultured Ignavibacteriales bacterium
GGTTCAAAAAACCAGGCGGTGCTTGCACCAAGCGATCCATCGGCGTAACCTTTTAAAGCGCCTCGCTTAATCAATCCTTCATCATTTCCGGCAGTTATTCCTGAACGGATGATTTCATCATAACCATCAATAGGCCAGATTGAATAGATTCTGCAGGTTAACGTTCCAATCCTTTCAACTTCTTGGTAAGCTTCAAGTTCTCCCGCTTGTGTCATATCGTGCACAGTTGTTATTCCAAGTTTTTTCGCTTCTTCAAGAGATCGTAAAGCTGCTTCAATATTTTCTTCAAAAGGTTTATCCGGGATGATATCAAAAACCAAATCCATCGCATTATCTTTTAAAATTCCTGTCGGTTCTCCTGTTTCAATATCTTTTACAATCAACCCACCTGCAGGATTTTGAGTTTCAGAAGTGATACCTGCAAGCTCTAATGCTTTGGAATTTGCCAGCCCCATATGCCCGTCAATCCTGCTAACAAAAACAGGCGTGTTAGGAGTTATGCTGTCAATTAATTCCTTGGCTGGTAATGACTTATCTTGCCACGATTCGTGATCCCATCTCCCCCCGGTTACCCATCTTCCTTCTTTCCCCTTAACATAATTATTAAGTATAAAAACAAATTCCTCCTTTGATAATGCAGGACGAAGATTGATGCCGAGCAGGTAGTATCCGCCGCTGGTAAAGTGAAGATGGCTGTCTATAAATCCTGGCAGCATGAGTTTGCCTTGCAGGTCAATTACCTCAGTCTGCTCATCAACAAATTTTTTAGCTTTGATAGTTGAGCCAACAAACTTTATTATGCCGTTTTCAACAACTACCGCTTCTGCATACGGTTGATTATCATTAACAGTAAAAATTTTTCCGTTTAAAAATGCTGTTTTCATTTGCTGTGGATAAATTGTTGGACTAATTTGTGTGATTAAGAAAAGAACAAAAATGATGTATTTCATTTTAAAAATTTTCTCTATTTAATATCATTTATACAAATATAAACATTAATAAAACGATAAAAACTTGTTTGTATCACTTATTTATATTGAATGATGCTATATTTAATATTAAAATTAAATTGAGTCATCCAATTTGGAAGAAAGAATAAGTTGTTTCCCTTAATTGGTATTGAGATTGAACCTTGGCTTCCACCGCTTGTTGCATTTATCATTTCATTTTTTACATCTATGGGTGGCTTATCGGGTGCGTTTCTTTTATTGCCTTTCCAGGTAAGTGTTCTTGGTTTTACCAGCCCATCAGTAAGTGCTACAAACCAGCTTTTTAATATCGTTGCAATTCCCGGCGGAGTTTATCGTTATTTTAAAGAAGGGCGTATGGTCTGGCCATTGACCTGGGCTGTAATTATAGGAACTCTGCCCGGTGTTTTTATCGGGGCAATTCTTCGCATTCAATTTTTTCCTGATCCGAAAAATTTTAAATTCTTTGCAGGGTTAGTGCTTCTTTATATTGCAAGTAAGTTAGTAAAGGATTTATTTACTGCAAAGACTGCAAGCGAAAAACAACATAAAGCTGAAGAAGAATTTCATAAATCAATTAAAGAGCAAAAAAATACTCATGCTGTTGAGACGCCAAAAGTAACTGAACAAAAGTTTTCGCTATTACATGTTTCGTATGAGTTCCAGGGACATACTTTTGATGTTAATACAATTGGAATTGTTACTTTAAGTTTTGTAGTTGGAATCATAGGTGGAATATATGGAATTGGAGGAGGCGCTATTATTGCACCATTTTTAGTAACTTTTTTTGGTCTTCCCATATTTACAATAGCCGGCGCAACATTGATGGGCACGTTTGTTACGTCAATTGCAGGTGTTGTTTTCTACCAGCTTATCGCTCCGTTTTATCCTAACCAGGTTATCGCACCAGATTGGGGTTTAGGTATTTTGTTTGGCTTAGGTGGTGCTGTCGGAATTTATTGCGGTGCAAGATTTCAAAAATACTTTCCGGCAAAAATAATTAAGTGGATACTAATCGGATGCACTCTATTTCCTGCAATATATTACATATGGCAGTTTATAAATTAATTTCCGGAAGCTGCTAAATTGTCAAAGAATAGTCAAAAAGCTCATTTAGAATTTAAAGTTATACTGCAATCCAATGAATTATTTAGGTTCCTATCTTTATTATATGTATATTTGTCATTCCGGTAATAGGCCGGTTTTTATTTATTATTATATTTAGAGGTTCTTAAGTGAGTACTAAGTTATTTGTCGGTTCGCTTCCTTGGTCATTAGATGACCAGGCATTACAAACAAAATTTGAAGAGCACGGAACTGTTGTCTCTGCAAAAATTATTAATGATCGCGATACCGGAAG
>CBEPPX010000453.1:0-2315 GCA_965511205.1 uncultured Ignavibacteriales bacterium
TCAAACGGCATTACAACAATGCAGTGTATGTACGCACCCGAATTTACAAGCCATTCGGAAGGTGTGAGAGTTATTGTTGAATAGCAGAATTTTAGAATTGATAAATATGAATTTGTTAAAAGGCGTCTTTATGGCGCCTTTTTAAATTTAATATGATGAACATAAGAGAAATTAGAACTAATTTGATGTTTTTCATGAAGTTGTTCGAAATTAGCAAACTATTGACAAATCGCAAATAAAAAGCTATTTTCCTCCTTCAAAATCTCACCTTTTCAATTTTACCATTTCTGTTTTCATTACGAAAAGGATTAATATTTTAAGTATATAAGGAGGAATCTATGCGTTCAGGCATAATTATTTTATTTATTGCAATTCTGCTGTCGGCTTGCAGCAAGGAGACAGAAAAGCAAGCACCCCTATTTGATGATCTTGGAATACTTGAATATCCGGTAACAACTAACTCGGAGCTTGCACAAAAATATTTTAACCAGGGATTAATTCTTGCTTACGGATTTAATCATGAGGAATCTTTTCGTTCATTTGAAGAAGTTGCAAGATTAGATCCAAACTGTGCGATGGCATATTGGGGAATGGCTTATGTTCTTGGTCCAAATATAAATCTTCCTATGGATGATGGAGTTGTTCACTCTGCTTATGATGCAATTCAAGAAGCAATTTCTCTGCTGGATGAAGAAACTCAAAAGGAAAAAGATTTTGTTATAGCTCTTTCGAAACGGTATGCCAGTGAAGTTATGGAAGATAGAATACCGCTCGATCAGGCATATTCTGATGCGATGAGGGAGTATGTAAAAAAGTATCCCGGTGATCTTGATGCCGCAACAATGTTTGCCGAATCAATTATGGATCTTCATCCCTGGGATTACTGGCAGAAGGACGGAACAATGCAGCCTTGGACTAGTGAAATCCTGTTAACGCTTGAAGAAGTATTGAAAACAAATCCTGATCATCATGGGGCAAATCATCTTTACATTCATGTGGTTGAAGCATCAAAAACACCGGAGCAGGGAATTGCTAGTGCAGATAAACTTAGATTTCTTGCGCCTGGTGCAGGGCATCTCGCTCACATGCCGGCACATATATACATAAGAACGGGAAAGTATCATGAAGGTTCACTTGCAAACCTACGTGCAGTAGAATCTGATGAAGAATATATTAATCAATGTAATCAGCAAGGTTTTTATCCTCTTGCTTACTATCCGCATAATTATCATTTTCTTTGGGCAACGGCAACACTTGAAGGGGACAGTAAAACCGCAATTGATGCAGCGATTAAAACATCGCAAAAACCACCAGATTCACTTTTAAACGTGTGTGGCTACCAAACATTACAGCATTACGCGGTTATACCTCTTTACGCTTATGTTACTTTTGGCAAGTGGGATGAAATTTTGAATTATCCGCAACCACAGGATGAACGACCATATATGCAAAGTATTTGGCATTACTCAAGAGCGATGGCTTATATATCAAATAGTGATTTTATTGAAGCGGAAAAAGAACTTGAGGTATTAGAAAAAATGCGCTTTGATAAAAAGATAGAAGATCTTTCCATTTGGGGAATAAATTCTGCGGGAACATTAATCAAAATTGCATACGAAATTGTTTGCGGAGAACTTGCAGCAAAGAAAAACGATTACCCGCTCGCAATTGAACATCTTAAAAAAGCAGTTGAAATAGAATACACGTTACGTTATGATGAACCACCAACGTGGTTTTATCCCTGCAGGCAAAACCTTGGTGCAGTGCTAATTGAAGCGGGTAAATATGAAGAGGCAGAAAAGGTTTATAGAGAAAATCTTACTGATATACCAGATAACGGTTGGGGACTTTTTGGATTGCACCAGGCATTGTTAAAGCAAAGCAAAACAGATGAAGCTGCGGAAGTTGAAAAGAGATTTAATGAAGCGTGGAAGTATTCCGATATTGAACTTTCTTCTTCAAGAATACTTTAATAATTATTTAGATACACATCGTTTAAGACTTCAACAATTGAATTTATTAAGGCGTCTCGGGGACGCCTTATTGCATTAACCTCAAATTTAGAATTATAGTTATATCTCCAATCAGTTTTTTCAAAATTTAAATAGTACGATATCTAAATTATCAATTTTCTGTAATAGTTTATTTTCTTAGTATTAAAATTGCTCTAACTAAATGAATCTTAAAATGATTAAGTTTAAAAAGAAAAATATCTACTAAGATAAAATAATCAAAGTAAAAACAGGGAGATTATAAAAATGAAACAAAGGTTTGCCATAGTTATTTTAATTGCGATTCTTATCTGCAGTTTTACA
>CBEPPX010000454.1:0-2312 GCA_965511205.1 uncultured Ignavibacteriales bacterium
AAAATTGCTGCCATTAATCCAAACAACATCATGAATATCATTAAGTACGGCATTATCTTCAATTCCGGTATCGATTCGGGTTCAATCGTTTTCATTCCAATGTAATGATTCAAACCATTTATGTTGGCAAGATCGTGAGGATTTTGCCCAACTATTTGATTAATCCATATTTCCAATCCAATACCCTCCGGATATTGAGGTGCCTCCAGATCGATATACCATAATGGGAAAACGAACGTTAACATTATCATTAACGCCCCGACTATAATAATTATTTTAGATTTAGTTTCCATCTTTCCCCGGTGATAAAAATAAAAAAAGGGGAACTTACGTTCCCCGTTAACCTTTAACTATTTAGTTACCAATTTTATATGAAATCGGAACATTTGATCCTTTTGATGAAACCCTTACGTAACCCTGCATCTCCTGGTGAAGCGCCGAGCAAAAATCGGTACAGTAAAAAGGATATATTCCTGCAAATTGAGGTTTCCATGTATAAGTTTCGGTTACTCCCGGCATAATTAATAATTCGGCAGTTCTGCCTCCTTTAATAGCAAATCCGTGAGGAATGTCCCAATCCTGTTCCAGGTTGGTTACATGGAAATAAACATTATCACCAACTCTTATTCCTTCAATATTATCCGGTGCAAAGTGAGTTCTTATAGTTGACATATAAACATGTACATCTGTACCATTTCGTTCAACCCTGGTTTCTTTTTCCGATTTTACAACATAAGGATGTTCGTTCTCTTCAATCGGGTAAATTTTCCGTGAGTTCTTCATTAGCAATTCGGCTGGCAGCGATTGAGCATAATGTGGTTCGCCAATTGTTGGAAAATCCAGTAAGAGTTTCATCTTATCGCCGGAAATATCAATTAGCTGCGCAGACTGTGTCAATTCAGGTCCGGTAGGTAAATACCTGTCCTTAGTAATTTTATTCAAAGCAACAACATATTTACCCCAGGGTTTTTTACTATCGCCGCCGGGTATGCTAAGATGACCGATTGAATAGTAAGTTGGAATACGATCTACAACCTGCCAGGTTCCAAGTTCCCATTTAACTATTTCAGAGGAAATAAATGCTGAAGTATATGCAAAACCTTTACCATCAAACTCGGTATGTAGTGGTCCTAGCCCGCAATTTTCAACTTCGCCCGCTATAACTGATTCATACTTTAACACAGGGATGCTTTCAACCATACCATCATATTCTTCATTCTCAATTGCAGTAAGCATTTTACTGAATGAATGAACAGGAATTACAGTTGCTAATTTTCCACCGGCAACAATGTATTCTCCTGATGGATCGACATCAACTCCGTGCGGAGATTTGGGAGTTGGAAGATAATAAATCAATCCCGGACAATCATTTGGATCTAATACTTTAACGTCATTATTCTTTTCTGAAAAAGCCATGTGTTTCTTTTCATCAAAATAATTTCTGTAATAAGTGGCATTCATTGTTTTGTAATTGCCCTGGGCAATAAATTCTTCAGCTTTTTTCCAGTTAACCGCAGCAACAAAATCTTTATCGTTTTGTGATGCATTAACTTCAAGCAGAGTGTTTGCCTGCTCAGTATTATAACATGTAAAGAATGCCCATCCGTGCGAAGGACCTTTGCCGGCATGTGCAAGATCATAATCAAATCCAGGTACAAGTATCTGGAATTCAATATTCATTGCGCCGTCATCTGCAACTTTAATAAAGGTTAATGTACCTTTAAAGTTTTCTTTATATGAATCTATAGGAACATCCCTGTTTGGAATAGGAATACTAAATCTTGTTGAAGCAACAATGTATTCACTGTTTTCGGTTATAAATGGTGAACCATGATTTCCACCTGAATTTGGTATCTCGATTATTTCAGCAGTTGTAAATGTTGAAAGATCAATCCTGGCAACTCGAGGTGTATTGTTTGCATTTATAAACAACCACTTACCATCAGGGACGCCATTGGTTTGAGATAGCTCTGGATGGTGAGAATCATCCCATGGTAAAAATCCAAAAGATGTATTTAACATTGGCCTGGATTCTTCAGAATACCCGTAGGATTTTTCAGGATCCTGTGCAAAAACAGGAATCACTCTAAAAAGTCTTCCTGAAGGCAGCCCGTAAACACCAACCTGCCCGCTAAATCCGCCGGAAGTAAACATATAAAATTCATCATAACTTCCTGGTGGAACATAAACCTGTGCCGCATCATCCCCTGCTACTAAATCCTTAGATTCCTGGCAGCCGTAATGTAGTACAACTACTACAGCTAACACAGCAAGAGTAATAAGGACAGCTTTAAAATATTTCCTGTTCATCT
>CBEPPX010000455.1:0-2305 GCA_965511205.1 uncultured Ignavibacteriales bacterium
TATGGTTCCATAGCTAAAATTGAAGAGATGTATGGAATGAGCATTAAGCAAATAAAACGTGAACTGAGAGATGACGTTCGGAAAAACTTAATGGTTCAGCGATTGCGTGAAAAGAACTTTGCATTTCTGGAAGCCAGCCGCAGAGAGATCGAAGAATTTTTCGAAATTTATAAAGACAGTTTGGGTATGATTCCAGAAAAGCTGAAAATTTATCACATCTTCAGGAATCCAAAAGCTACAGATAGAATTAAAAACCAGGCAAAAGAATTAGCTCAATCTTTATTAGATTCTATTAAAGGTGGGGCAGATTTTGGTTTGCTGGCAAAACAGTATTCTGAAGATCCGGGCAGTGCTGTGCAGAGTGGTGATTTAGGATTTGTGCAGAGAGGTGTTTTCTATCCAGAGTTTGAAGCAGCTGCATTTGCTTTGGAAGAAGGAGAACTCTCCGGTGTGGTTGAATCTCCCGTTGGGTTTCATGTCATTCAACTTATTGAGCGAAGAGGCGAATCGATCCACACAAGACATATCTTAATAAAAATTAAAGCCGATGAAGATTCCGATCTGGAAACTATCCAATATCTTTCGGACTTAAGAGACAGTGTTGTTAACGACGACGGTGATTTTAAAGCGTTTGCAAAAAAATACAGCGAGGATAAAGAGACTGCTGCATTTGGTGGTGAACTTGGGACTTATTATTTAAACCAGTTGGATAAGCATTTACTGGACGTTGTTTCCAAGTTGAAGCAGGGGGAGATTAGTTTTCCAAGAAGATTGGAATATGCGCCGGGTTCTTATGGCTATCATATTGTTTACCTTGAATCGAGAGTACCACAGCATCCTGCAAGTATTGAAGAAGATTATACCGAAGTTAAACGGCTGGCTGATGAGATGAAGAAACAAAAAGAATATGAGCGGTGGATTGGAAAACTGAAAGATTCAATCTATTGGGAAGTAAGGATATAGCATCACTTCAACAAAAGGAAATCGAGTTTGAAAAATGATCCAACCGGAAAGCAGGATGTTGAATTAGTTAACCAGCTTGCCGGGAAAATTAAAGAAGTTAAAACTGAAATTGCCAAAGTTATTGTTGGACAGGAAGAGATAATAGACCAGCTCCTTATCTCTTTGCTTGCAAGAGGTCATTGTTTGCTGGTTGGCGTACCGGGATTGGCAAAAACCCTCCTAATAAAAACCGTTGCCGAAGTGATGGATCTCCAATTTAGCCGAATACAATTTACTCCCGATTTAATGCCGAGCGATATTACAGGAACTGAAATTATTGAAGAAGACCAGTTAACCAAGAAAAGAGATTTTAAATTTATTTCAGGTCCAATCTTTGCAAATATTATTCTTGCGGATGAAATAAACCGCACACCTCCAAAAACACAGGCGGCTCTTCTGGAAGCAATGCAGGAACATAAGGTAACGGCTGCAGGAACAACTTATCAACTGCCAGAACCATTTTTTGTACTGGCAACGCAAAATCCAATTGAGCAGGAAGGAACTTATCCTTTACCGGAAGCACAGCTGGACAGGTTTATGTTCAATCTCTGGTTAGATTATCCTTCTTTTAAAGATGAGATTAAGATTGTTGAAACTACTACAAGCCAGTACAAAGCAGATCTTAAAAAGGTTTTAAAAGCCGAAGAGATTATTAACTTCCAGCAGCTGGTAAGAAAAGTTCCCGTTGCAGAAAATGTAATTGAATTTGCAGTTAAAGTTGCAAATATGACCCGACCTTCAAACGGAAACTCACCGCAATTCATTAAAGACTGGATAACCTGGGGAGCCGGACCTCGTGCATCACAATATATGATACTTGCCGCCAAAACTAAAGCAATAATTGAAGAACGATATACACCAGAAATTGATGATGTAAAAAATGCAATGCTTCCTGTACTTCGCCACCGCATTATTACTAACTTTAGTGCAGAAGCCGAAGGTATAAAATCCCTGGATGTGATCGAGAGATTGAGTAAAGAATTTTAGTGATATTTCAGTTATTTTTTCATCCTTAGAGTAATTTTTTTTGTTAAGTATTAGTTATTTGCTATTATTCACTTAACAATTAATAACTGTTATTGCATATTCAATATGTTAATTATCCTACTTATACAGTTCTTTAAATTTCACTTCTTTAATTTAACTAGGAGGTCATATGAATAAAAGCAAGTTGCTCTTTTTCTTTTTGGTCTTGGCTTCTTTAATTATTATCCAAAACCAAATTTTTGCGCAAGGAGTTACAACAGCATCCATGAATGGAATTGTTCAGGATACTGAAGGTAATCCTTTACCGAGTGCGAAC
>CBEPPX010000456.1:0-2303 GCA_965511205.1 uncultured Ignavibacteriales bacterium
GCCCAAGATTTTGATCTGCTTGCAAACGCTGTTTACAATAAAGATATGATAAAAATTAATGAGCTGCTTGGTGCCGGGGTTGATATAAATGCAACTCCCGAAGATTATTCATCAACTGTACTTTTTATTGCCTGCAGTTATAGAGGATACGAAGAAATTGTATCACTTCTTATTTCGAGCGGAGCGGATGTTAACTTCAAAGGTAAAGACGGAAAAACTCCGATGATGTGGGCGGCTGGTAATTCTTTGCTATCAACACAGCTGCTTGTTGAAAACGGCGCAGATGTAAAAGCAAAAGCTGATGATGGCCTGAATGCTTTCATACAGGCAGTTTTAGGAAATCTTTCCGGTAAGGTATCAACTGAGATGCTGGCTTATCTTAAATCGAATGGAGCTAATGTAAACTCTACCCTCTCCGGTGGATATGCTGCCGGCTGGACAGCACTTCTGTTCGCAACAGTTAATGGAGATAAAGATCTTGTTGAATACTTAATCCTTAATGGCGCAAATGTAAATCATACTTCGGATGAAGGACAAACTGCTCTTGCTCTTGCACGACAGGAAAAATACGAAGAAATAGTAAGGTTACTAAAAAAGCACGGCGCCCTGGATTGAGGAGTTATCTCCACCTGCTTAATTGTTAAGCTATTCATTTAATTTTATTTTAGGAGCGATCGGATGTTTATTGGACATTTTGGAGTGGGACTTGCAGCAAAGAAAGTGGCAACCAAAACTTCGCTTGGTACTTTGTTTCTTTCATCTCAGTTTATAGATCTCCTCTGGCCATTGTTCCTCATCTTTGGAATTGAACAGGTTAAAATCGATCCCGGCAATACTGCATTCACACCATTCGATTTTGTACTTTACCCCTATTCACACAGTTTGATTGCAGTTCTCATTTGGGCTCTTATTTTTGGATCGATTTATTTCTTAATTAAAAAAGATTTAAAAACTTCAGTTTGGCTTGGTGTTCTCGTACTAAGCCATTGGATACTTGATTTTATTACCCATCGCCCTGATCTTCCTTTACTTATAGGAAGTAATTCTCCAATGGTGGGATTGGGAATATGGAATTCTGTAATTGCTACAATATTAATTGAAGGCGGAATTTTTATTCTTGGCGTTTACCTCTTCATCAAAACAACAAAAGCAAGAAATAAAATCGGCATCTATTCTTTCTGGTCATTAATCATCTTTTTAATTCTTATATACGTTATGAATCTGCTTGGTCCTCCACCTGAATCTGTTGATGCTATTGGGTATGTTGGTTTATCCCAGTGGCTTATAATTGCATGGGGATACTGGATTGGCAAGAATAGGATTGGAAAGGATTAATGCTTAGATATTATCCAGTTAATCTATCTTTATAAGTGTTTTTCATCACTCTCATCGGTTTTTTCACTTTGAGATGCCTTAAAATTATTATAAATTCAGCAACGAACTTTGAAGGGAGTGTTTAAGTAGCCGCATATTGATTCATATTCAATTGATCAATCCGATTAGGAACTGCACTTTCCATTTTTGTGCTGAAAACATTCCGTGTTTACTTAAAATAAGCTAATATTCTTACAGATGGAGAAATATAGGAGTTCGTCTAAAATCGAGAGGAAGATAAAATATCCTGTTAAAATAGCGACTACAAACGGATATACACTTTTTAATAAGTATTTAATTTATTTTAACGAATAGAATTTTTGAAAACGAAGGAAAATTATTTTTATGGCTAAGGATGAGAACAGAAATCCCGAAATTGAAGAAATTGAAACCAGTGAATGGCTTTATTCACTTGATTATGTTTTACAGCATGGTGGACCTCATAGAGTTGTTGAGCTTCTTCAACAATTACAAATAAGAGCACACAAAGCAGGTATTCATATTCCTTTTTCTGCTAATACACCTTACATTAATACAATTCCAAGAGAGCAGCAATTACCCTTCCCCGGAAACAGGGAAATTGAAAGAAGGATTAAAAGTTTAATCCGCTGGAATGCAATGGCAATGGTAGTAAATGCTAACATGCAGGAAGAAGGAATAGGCGGACACATCTCAACCTATGCAAGCGCAGCCACACTTTATGAAATTGGATTTAATCATTTTTTTAAAGGAAAAGGTAAAGGATATGACGGCGATCAGGTTTATTTCCAAGGACACGCCTCGCCAGGTATTTATGCGCGGGCTTTTCTTGAAGGGAGAATTACTAAAGATCAAATGAAGGGCTTCCGCAGAGAACTTAATCCCAAAGGAGGGCTTTCCTCATATCCCCACCCATGGCTCATGCCAGATTTCTGGGAATTCCCAACCGT
>CBEPPX010000457.1:0-2302 GCA_965511205.1 uncultured Ignavibacteriales bacterium
GCATCAAATTGAACCTCGTGATATCCCTCTTCCATTGTTTGATTAATCAATTCAGCTACAACCTGCCCAACCATATTGTAAACAATAAGTTTTACATCAGCTTGCTTTGGCAGCGAGAATTTAATTGTAGTAGCCGGGTTGAATGGATTTGGATAATTTTGGGACAAGGCAAAGTCTTTTGGCCCTGTTATTTCAGCTTCAACCTCTGGGCTGTAATTAAAGCTGCCATCGAAATCTATTTGCTTTAAGCGATACAAATAAGTGCCGGGTTTATTCATCTTATCATTATAACTATAATCTGTTCTCTCTGTTGTTGTTCCTTTTCCTTCAATAAAAGATATTCTCATCCATTCAGCTTGACTTTTGACAGTTGACATTTGAGTTCTTTCTATTTCAAATCCACTATTGTTCGTCTCAGTTGCGGTTTGCCATTTGAGAAGAACTTCATCATTGACGCTTTCAGCAGTAAAAGAAATCAACTCAACAGGCACTACATCGATAGCTTTAATTGCATCGAGATCAAAACCTGCATTAGCAGTTATTGCGGTGCCATCACCATCGTCCAATATTTTGATGAATTGTGCTTGAGTTAATCCTGATGAAGAAAGATCGAATTGCGTTGTTCCGTTTCCGAGCCCTAATAAAATCCATGGACCATCAATAGTCTGCCCAACATAACAGTAATATCCTTCAGGAGAAGTATCACCCTCATATACAGTAAAATCCGAACCTGTACCATCGGGAATAGGATATTGCATATCCAAAACACACCAACCATTTTTTCCAATTGAGTAGTTGATATCATCAGGTGGACCTAATACGGCAGGAGTTAGCCCTTCATCGGAAGAATTATTATTTGGAATTTGTGATGCGGAAAATCTATAAACGTATTGTCCTCCGCCGGGTTGCAGCTGGAAATTTGTAACTGTGGAATTATTAGCAGTAACAACCACGTTATTAATTGTCTGGCTTTGATATCCGTTTGCTACTACAGTAATTGAGTAAGTGCCAGGAAGAACATATTTATGGTAATCGCCTGCAGTTGGATCGGTGTATGTTGGATAATAGTTGTTCACAAAAACTGTAGCTGTAATTGGTGCATTAGTTGTAGCATCAGTTACAATTCCTTCAAGACCATAACCTGCATATTCAATCATTGCAAGCATCGATGGATAATTCCAGTTATAATACTGAATAATTTGAGAAGTTGGAGGATGCTTGCTATTAGAAATTTCCATCGACCAGCTTATTGAACTCATCATTCCGTAGTTTGCATCCTTGGTACTACCATTAATGGGATACATACCGCTATTACCTTGTCCGTATTCTAAATTCGAGTAGCCGGAAAGAGAGGAATAGGTTCCAGCCAGCTGAAAAATTTGATTCCAATCGAGTGGTTGACTGGAACGGTAACTCCATGGGCAAGAAATATATTCAGTTCCGCTGTGATAAGTTGTATGAACAACAAACTGATTTGAATACATGCAGCTTCTTAAATTTTTTGATTCGATCTGAGAACAAGGGCCCGTGCTGCCTCCCCAGGCATCCCACATATAAGCCCAATCGCGGTTTAGATCTACACCATTATTATTATAGCGGGTATCGTAATATCTTCCATCTGGATTAACCATTAAGTACAACCATATTTCACGGTTATTAATCAAATTGGTTATTATAGGATCAGATCCATATTGCAAACATAGATCGCGTGCAAAGCGGATAATATTTTCAGGGCCGCCAACTTCATCACCGTGAATACCGCCATCAAACATTACTTCGGCTTCGGGCTCATCAATTGTAACATTATCGCTTATCTTTAATGCAGCACATTGGCGATTGCCAAGTGAATATCCAAAGATTATTTTTTTACAAATACTTGGGAAAGCAGTTGCAAGACTATCGGCGAGATCTATTATTTCCTGGTAGGTATGATATGCTTCTTCTATTCCCCAAAAGTTTTCATTAAATGTATTTAAATCTTCTATTTCTACCTCATAAGGTATTCCCAATGCTTCAATCTTAGCGAGTTCCCCCGGAGTTACATAAGCAATTATATGATCAAATGCTGGACCGGGAAAATCTGAATTGAGTTTCAATTCATTTAAAAGTTTTATGTGCTCAGGATTTTCTGTAGAAATTCTTATCTGCTTTTCGCCGACTCTCCATCCACCATCTCCAACCACCTGAGCATTTATCTGAGAGCCAATTAATAAAAAACTAATAACAATTAGTATTAGAGTATAGATTTTTTTCATTTTTTTCTCTCTAATTAAAAATAGTATGTTCCTTATCTTCAAATATA
>CBEPPX010000458.1:0-2300 GCA_965511205.1 uncultured Ignavibacteriales bacterium
CCCGCTAACAAACCTGATATTGCAGCTGCTACAGCTTTAGCCGGAGAGTACCTGGGAATGAAGCTTATTTACCTTGAAGCAGGTTCGGGTGCAGATAAGCCTGTGCCGGATGAGATGGTAAAAGCTGTTGCAGATGTTTGTTCTGTACCGGTTGTTGTTGGCGGCGGTATAAAAAATCCGCAAACGGCGCGCAGTAAAGTTGATAACGGTGCGCAAGTTATTGTAACCGGAAACTTTTTTGAAAATGAAAACAACTGGGATCTGATAAAGGATTTTGCAAGCACTGTGCATTTCAAAGATCCTATTGAAGTATAAGATAGATCATTAATCATAATTTTTTATAAGAAATAAATATTAATGAACAAAGAAAAATTTATAACCGATTCGCTTAACGAAAGCGCCGAAACAAAACAAAAAATTCTCCAGCATTGCAAAGATGATATTCTTAGAGCAGTTGATATTCTAACTAAAACTTTCAAAAATAACAATAAGCTTTTACTTTGCGGCAATGGAGGCAGCGCCGCGGACTGCCAGCATATTGCCACCGAGCTTGTTATACGGTTAAATCATAACATTAACAGACCTGCGTTACCTGCAATTGCACTCACAACAGATTCATCAAACTTAACAGCAGGCGGAAACGATATTGGTTTTGATAATATCTTTGCAAGATCGATTGAAGGGTTAGGTAACAAAGGCGATACTCTGCTTGCAATTTCTACAAGCGGTAATTCTGAAAATATTATACGCGCGGTGAAAAAGGCCAAAGAGAAAGGAATGAAAATAATCAGTTTACTTGGCGGCAGCGGCGGAAAGCTGAAAGATATTGTTGAACTGCCTGTTATTATCCCTTCTTCAAATGTTCAGAGGATACAGGAAGGACACATTACTGTTGCTCATATTATTTGTGAGCTTGTTGAAGAAGAGCTCTACGGAAGCAAATAAACTACAATCAACAAATCCCAAAGTACAAATAAATCTCAATTCATAAATTACAAACAAATACTAACCTCAAATTATTAGAGTTTGAAAAATTGAAAATTGAAGTTCGAAAATTATTTGTTATTTGATGCTTGGTGCTCGAAATTTTTTCAGAGGCTTATCTTTGTCCCAATCCAATAAATTTTATCTCCTTCTTTTATGTTAAACTTATCGGTATATCCGGCTACCACTTCCAGCACATAAATAGCCGGTTTTGATGAAGGATAACTTTGCTGAGAAAGGGGAGTGGTGTTTTTGTGAATGGTTACAATTTCTTTATTACTGTTTATAAAAAGCATATCTAAAGAAAACAAGGTGTTAAGCATCCAGAAAGATTGATCTCTTTCTGCAGGAAAGATGAATAGCATCCCCTGGTTTTCTTGCATACTTTTTCTGTTCATTAAACCTAACTGACGGTCGTAATCGTTGTCTGCTATTTCAATATCAATTTTGGTAATGTCTTTTCCCGTGCTGTCAGTAAAATTTAATTCACCTTCTTTTTTAAAACTATAGTATGTCTCTTGGTTGTTTTCATCACACATAAAATTATTTACCAGGAAAAAAAAGATTAATAAACATATAACAACCACGCTGACTATTTTGGTGGTTGAGAATTTTGCCGGTCTGTTTTTATTTGAATCCTTTTTATCGGTTTTCCCTTTACTTTTCTTTTGAGCCATTTTTTATTTTCCGATATTTGTGTTAAACTAAAAAATCTATCGGCATACAATTTATGAATAATTCAGAATCTTTAATACTGGAAAGAAAAAGGATTGTACTTAAGGAACTCCAGCTAAAAATGCTTACAAGCGGCTGGGGCGAGGATTCGATTAACGGAACTGTGGTTGAAAGCATAACTTATAGTTCTGATGGTTTAAAAGTTAAAGGCTATATCGCTTATCCAGCCGATACTTCGAAAAAATACCCTTGCGTGATCTGGAACAGGGGAGGAATTGGTGAGAAAGGCGCAATCGATTCATTTACGGCGCGTGGTTTGTTTGGGCAGGTTGCAAGCTGGGGTTATGTTGTTTTTGCTTCGCAGTATAGGGGTAATGCAGGAGGAGAGGGAAAGGATGAGTTTGGCGGAGATGATCTAAATGATGTTTTGAATTTAATTCCCTTATCTGATGAACTTGAATTTGCCGATACGGAAAAATGGGGAATTGAAGGATGGAGCCGCGGTGGGATGATGACTTATCTTACTTTAACAAAAACCAAATTATTTAAATGTGCAATTGTAACCGGCGGTATTGCAAACCTGCGCTGCAACTCTGATGAGAGTAAATTTATGCGAAGGTTATACGAAGTAACCCTGGGAA
>CBEPPX010000459.1:0-2291 GCA_965511205.1 uncultured Ignavibacteriales bacterium
TAATATGCGCCCACAGGAGATAAAAGAATTATTAACTTATAGTTTGCCGATGGGTGAACGCCAAGGAAAGAATCGGAGCCGAAAATAAAGGGTCTTATATAAAGTGCTTCCCCTTTAGTTGTTGGTATCCAGTCGCGCTCGATATAAACCAGTTCTTTTAAAGCTTCCAGCATAAAATCAACATCCAATTCAGGAATGCAGACTCTTCTTGAAGAATTATTTATTCTTTCAAAATGTTTATCGGCTCTAAAAATTACAATGTTGCCGTCTACCTGTTTGAAAGCTTTCAATCCTTCGAAAACTGCCTGCCCGTAATGAATAAACATTGTAGCAGGATGCATCGCAAGATTACTGATTTCTGTTATGGCAGGATTATGCCATCCTTTTTCCGGGCTGTAATCCATTTCGAAAACATGGTCGCTAAAGATTTTACCAAAACCAAGAGTTTCCGGCAGTTCAACCGGTGTGGTTCTTTCTTTAATATTGAAGGTGATTTTTTCCATAATTTTTCCTGATATTTATATTTTGAGAGTATCTCTATTTAATAATTTTTTTATAATATAAAATAAAATAGGATAAATGAAAATCCCCTTATGATTTTATTAATTGCTATTTGTTTATGATTGCTAAAACATCAACATCCAGAGAACATAATCTAGTATTAAAATCATTGTAGCAGATAAAACAAAAGAACGAATAGTAGAAAAACCAACTCCCTCTGCACCACCTTGAGTTCTAAACCCAATGTGGCATCCCAGCAACGCAGTTACACCACCAAAGAAAACAGCTTTTACCAAACCGGCAGTAAGATCTGAAAATATAAAAAAGTATTTAACCGAATCGAAAAAAACCTGGAATGTAACATTTAAGAAATAGTTGGATACAATAAACGCTCCGAATACTGCAATAGTATTAGCAAAAATAACCAGGATTGGCATCATAAGCAGAGAAGCAAGCATTCTTGGCATTGCAAGATACCTTATCGGATCGATAGCCATAATTTCCAGGGCATCTATCTGTTCCGTTACTTTCATTGTTCCAAGCTCGGCAGCAATGGAGGCGCCAACTCTTCCGGCAATAACAATTCCTGTAAGCACAGGTCCCAGCTCTGTTATTATTGCCCTGCTTGTTGTTCCGCCAAGGATAGACATAGGTGCGAGACCCTTTAACTGGTATGCTGCCTGCCATGCAGCTATAGCGCCTGTAAAAACAGCAATAATAAGAACCAATGGTAGTGAATTAACACCAATATGTTCCATCTGGCGAAGGACAACCTTGGCTGTACGGGGAACATTTTTAATATTTTTAATAATATTAAAAAGCAGAATTGATATCTGCCCAAATTCCTCGAGGAAGCTTAAAGTTTTTTTGCCGAGTGCTTGTACTATGTTAGTAAGCAAATAGATATACTCAGTTTTTTAATATTCAAAATTTACTAAAAATCTATGTTAGTAACTTGTGTAACACAGCAATAAAGTTTGAACATTAAATAGAAAATAAATTAATCCGAATCTCTTATTGAGTAGAACAAATGAGATAGAGTGGTTGTGAAATTGCTTAATGATTCAATCTTTTCATCAATATCTTTATGACAATTTTCATTCATTCAATTAGCCATTCACTTATTCTTCCAGATTAACGATAAGCCTCATCTTCACAATTAAAATTTATAAGAAGTTTGTAGTAACTAAAAATTCTCACCGACTAACAATAATAGATTTTTAGTGTTCCAAAATAATCTGGTTCTTTTAGTTTTTGCGCCTCAAAATGAGACGGCAAATATCAAATTATTTAAGATTTTCAATCTCAAAAAAATGGATGGGAAAAGAGTTCAGCCGATTTGATTCTCCTTCTCATCTTAATTCACTAATAATTAACAGATCTCAAACTTTTTTCAGCAGGGAAATAACTTCATCATACTAATCAAAAGATGTTAAAAGCAATCAGAATTTAGCATTATTATTGATGTTAATTTACAGCAGCGAGTTAAAAGGGCGAAACTCAAAAAATACTTCTAAGGATGGTCAAAATAAATCCGCTTCAATATGGTAAATAACATATCCAACATTATTGAGCAGGCACCTGTTGGTATAATCACCTTTTCACTGGATGGAAAAATTGATCTGGTAAACCAGAATTTTGAAAAGTTCGGAATTCTTTACCAGCTGGAAATTCCATCACTAATGGGTGCCAACATTTTTGAAACTGATATTTTTCCTTCGGCGAGTTTAACGGAAGAGCTTAGAGAACTTAAAGAGGGCTTTTCGTTTGAGAAGGAAATAAGAGAGGTG
>CBEPPX010000460.1:0-2289 GCA_965511205.1 uncultured Ignavibacteriales bacterium
AGTAAAAATCATGACGGAGAAAAAGATTTTAGTAATCGGTGGGAATGGAAAAACCGGTCGTAAGGTTGCAGTAGGACTTGTAAGAAATGGTAAGTCAATCCGCATTGGTTCACGGAATGAAAATCCATCATTCGACTGGGAAAAATCCGAAACATGGGAAAATGCACTAGATGGAATAGATTCGGTTTACATAACTTATCAACCTGATCTGGCTGTTCCTGGTGCACGGAAATCGATCGAAGAATTTACTTCTCTGGCTGTTAAAAGCGGAGTAAAGAAAATGGTTCTGCTATCAGGAAAAGGAGAAAAAGAAGCAGAGTTATGCGAGCAGGTAGTAATGAATTCAGGAGTGGATTGGACAATTGTTCGTGCAAGCTGGTTCAACCAGAACTTCAGCGAAAGCTTTTTCCTTGATCCGATTAAAGCAGGTCAAGTTGCATTACCGAAAGCAGAAACGCTTATACCCTTTGTAGATACAGATGACATTGCAGATGTTGTTGTTGAAGCTTTGCTTAATGAAAAACATAGTGGCAAGACCTATGAACTTACAGGTCCCCGGCAACTAACATTTAAAAAGGTAGTTGAAGAAATTTCAGAAACCACCGGCAGAAATATAAATTTCGATTCGATCACCATGGAGGATTATAAAAGATTACTCTCGGAAAACAATGTACCGGATGATTATATCTGGCTGATAGATTATCTTTTTACTGAAGTACTGGTTGAGGAGAATTCTGTAATAACTCACGACGTAGAAAAAGTGCTTGGCAGGAAAGCAAAAGATTTTTCAGAATATGCAAAAGAAACAGCGTCAACAGGGATCTGGGATTCTTTTTAATGGTCTGAATCTCTAAAATGTATTTACTAATAAGCTGTTAAAAATTCACAGGCTTCTAAATCGCAGGATAATATTCTGCGGTTTATTTATTTTAAATCCTTCTTCCCGTTGTTTTCTTTAGAAAGAATTGTGAAGTTTATTGTAGAAAATTAATTTCTATACACAAGTAATTGCAGAATAAATAATCATTAGCAAACTTAACTAATTATGTTTTTTAAACATCCGGCATTCGAAGATCCTGAAAATGATTCCTTGAAGTTATGGCGATATATTGAACTGGAAAGATTTATCTCCTTAATAAAGACATCAGAATTATACTTCTGTCGGGCAGATTATCTTCGAAAAGATGATCCATTTGAAGGAACATTCCCCAGAATTGAATATAATTATTTAGTCGAGCATGAAGGAAAGGAAGTCGCTCGAAACTTATTTGAAATTACTTCAAAGGATACATTTATTAACTGTTGGCATTTGAATGATAATGAGAGTTTAGCAATGTGGAAACTATATTCAAAAAATGATAAAGGTATTGCACTACAAACAGATGTTCAAAGCTTTAAGGATTCCTTTGAAAATAGCGACCTAACGATCTTTGCTGGTAAAGTTCAATACATAGATTATGAAAAAGATTATTATTATGGACGAAGTGGATATGATTATAGATTGGGCAATGGGTTTACAGCATACATACATAAAAGAATAATCTACGATTACGAAAAAGAATACAGAGCAATTTGTACTGATCCTAAGAACGGTAAAAATAGAAATGGTTTAACAGTAAAAGTTACTTTAAACAAACTAATTCAGAATATCTACTTGGCACCGAACACTCCGGAAAATGATTTTAATTACATAGCGGAGATCACTAATAATATTAGTAAGGATATTAAAGTAGTTCGTTCATCTTATGATTCTAAACCATGTTTTTAGAGTTTGATTACATATGAACGATATTGAAAAGCTTGGGTTTGATAGTTGGTTCAAAGATAAAGTTGATTTATCTAAAACTGACAACTTCAAAATTGTAAGAATAATAAGTATTAGCAAGAATAGCTTTGTTGTTTCCAACGCTGTAAAAGATATTTACGCAGAGCTAACAGGAAAATTTTTATTTAATTCCGATTCTTCATTGAATTTGCCTGCTGTTGGTGATTGGGTTTACGCACAGTTGTTTGATGATGATTCGCTTGCAATTATTCACGATATCCTTCCGCGAAAATCATTACTAAAAAGAAAAGCACCCGGTAAAAAAGTTGATTATCAGTTGATAGCTGCGAATATAGATACTGCAATAATTATGCAGTCGCTCGATTCCAATTTCAACTTAAGGAGACTTGAGCGTTACTTAGTAATGATAAATGAAGGGAAGATTACGCCTGCTGTTTTCTTAAGTAAAAGTGATGTTATTAGCAAAGAGGAAACAGAAAAGAAGAAAGATGAAATCCGTGATA
>CBEPPX010000461.1:0-2286 GCA_965511205.1 uncultured Ignavibacteriales bacterium
AATAGGTTTGTAACTACCAATTAAACACTGTATCTTAAACGTGTGCTGAATTAAAATTTAGATCAGAGTACACTTCAAATGATCCTCCGATTTCTAATCCTATTTTTTTTTACAGCGGTAAGGTCCGGCTTATTCATTAGCTGTAGACCGGTAATTATTTAATATTTAATCTTAAAGGAGTAAAAATGAATATCTATGTGGGCAATTTATCCCCCAGCGTTAGCGATGAAGATCTTAATGGCTTGTTTTCCGAGCACGGTAATGTGAGCAGCGCAAAGGTCATTCGTGATAACTATACTCAGACATCGAGGGGATTTGGATTTGTTGAAATGCCCGGACAGACTGAAGCACAAAAAGCTATTGATACCTTAAACTCACATGAGCTTAAAGGAAATAAGATTGTTGTGAATGAGGCGCGACCAAAAAGGGACAGAGGAGATGGCGGAAGAGGAAGACGCTTCTAAATCATTCTTAATTTCACCTTATTTATGCCGCAATTTTTTGCGGCTTTTTTATCAAATTTATAAAAAGCAATAAAACCGCTCCGAGTTTAATTCGCTAATTATAACAATAAATTATTTTACATTAAAAAAAACAGGGAGTGTGAATGAAGATATTTGTGGGTAACTTATCTCACGATGTAAAAGATGAAGAGCTTAATACTTTGTTTTCAGAATACGGTCGCGTAAGCAGTGTTAAAATCATTCGCGATATGTTTAGTCAGGCATCGAAGGGATTTGGATTTGTTGAAATGCCCGGAAAGGTTGAGGCTAAAAAAGCTCTCGATAACTTGAACACATTCGAACTTAAAGGAAAGAAACTTGTCGTAAACGAAGCAAGACCAGAGCGGGACAGTAGAAGAGGTGGTAGAAAAGGTAGCAATCGTAAAGGCGGTCCTCCCAGTGGTGGAAGAAGACGATATTAATATAAATTAGAATAAACCTTTATTTGCAGTATATTCTTACAGATTTATTGTTAATTAATCTTTAGAAAAGAATGAATATCTACGTTAGCAATTTAACACCGGAAGTAAACGAAACCAGACTTTTTAATTCTTCATTTTAATGCTTTGCACAATTAAACATCGTTGGGAGTACTTTTATTCATGATAGGTTCAAACCAAAGTAATTAAAATGATAATTACTAAGCAGTTTACAAACCGCGATAATAAATCTCTGGATCAATACTTCCAGGAAATTAGTAAGATTGATCTTTTAACCGCCGAAGAGGAGATTGATTTAGCGACTCTCATAAAGACGGGGGATAAAGTTGCACAGGAAAAATTAATCAAAGCTAATTTACGATTTGTGGTTAGTGTTGCAAAGCAGTTCCAAAATCAAGGTCTTTCACTCGGTGATTTAATTAATGAAGGCAATATTGGCTTAATCAAAGCAGCTCAGAAGTTTGATGTAACACGTGGATTCAAGTTTATCTCTTATGCCGTTTGGTGGGTAAGACAGGGTATTATGCAGGCAATAGCCGATCAGCAAAGAGTTGTTCGTTTGCCGTTGAATAGATTTAGTCTTCTCACTAAAATCAGTAAGGCATCCAAAGTATTAGAACAGGAATATGAAAGAAAGCCTTCTACGGAAGAGCTTGCTCATTACCTTGAGATAACTATCGATGAAGTAGCATTTACACAACAAACATCCGGGCGTCAGTTATCGATTGATGCACCCCTGACAAGTAGTAATGATAGTAACAATAGCTTATTAGATGTTATTCCGGATAACAAGAATACAGTACCTGATAAGGAATTAATGCAGGAGTCTTTAAGGAGTGAAGTAGGATATATTCTTGCTAAGCTTACAGAAAGAGAAGCTGAAGTGATAAAGCTTTCTTATGGAATTGGTCGTGAGAAATCGGCTACCCTGGAAGAAATTGGTGAACAATTTAATCTTACCAGGGAGAGGATAAGGCAAATTAAAGAAAAAGGTTTAAGTAAATTAAGAATTTCTAAAAGAAGTAACCAGTTAAGAAAATTCCTGGGATAAAAGCAAAATATATAGTGCGAACCTTATCTATTGACAGGCAATTTTCCAAACAGACAACCTTCACCATTACCTTCCAACTTTGGTAGTAATTTTTGTAATGATTTTGTTTCTGAACATGCCTAAATGTTTTTCTTATCAGCTAGGTGAATAATATTTGGTTTTATAATAGAAAAATCTAATATTACTATTCTATAATTTTGAAACTTGGGGAGCTTAGCTCAGTTGGTTTAGAGCGCCTGCCTTACAAGCAGGAGGTCATAGGTTCGACTCCTATAGCTCCCACAACATTCCA
>CBEPPX010000462.1:0-2286 GCA_965511205.1 uncultured Ignavibacteriales bacterium
AGTGAAAGCGAGTTTAATAAATACATGGTTCGGCTGGAGTTGCAGGCAGATTTTTACGCGGGAGTTTGGGCGCATCACACAGAAAAAATGAGCGACATACTTGATGAGGGTGATATTGAAGAAGCTCTTAATGCTGCCAGTGCTGTGGGTGATGACCGAATCCAGAAAAGAATGCAAGGACACGTAGTTCCGGAAAGCTTTACACACGGTACATCTGAACAGAGGCAGAAATGGTTTTACAAAGGATTTAAAACAGGGGATATTAACAAAGGCGATACCTTTAACGCAAGTGAATTATAACTCTCAGGAAATTGAGATGATATAATCTACTTAATTGTTTTATTTGCTAATTATTAATAATTTTCTAATTCAATTTGTTACTAATTTATTTTGGAGAAAGTTTTATGCAAAAACTTTTTAATGTATTAGCTATCCTGAAATATCAAGTTATGTTGATTGCAATTGGTAGTCAGTTCCTTTTTATTGGCTGTGAACCGAAAACACAGGATACAGAGGATCCGAAAAAAGAAATGGAACCTCATGTGATGGCAACCAATCAAATTGAAGCAGGAAGGTATCTTGCAATTGTTGGAGGATGTAATGACTGTCACACGGAGGGCTACTTACAGTCAGAGGGAAAAATACCTGAAGAGGATTGGCTCGCAGGATCATCATTAGGTTGGCAGGGTCCCTGGGGGACAACTTATCCTTCGAACCTTCGATTAGCAGTGCAGGACTACACCGAAGAGGATTGGGTTATGGTTATTCACGAAAGGGAAGATCTTCCTCCTATGCCATGGATGAACATAAATCAAATGAGCGGGCAAGATGCTAAAGCAATTTATCAATATATAAAATCTTTAGGACCAAAAGGGGATTACGCACCTGATGCTCTTGATCCCGGAGTAGAACCGGAAACACCATATCTTTCATTGATGCCATTAAACTTACCGGAATGATTTTTTTACTGAGCAGTTGAATTAGCAACTGCTCAGTATTAACTTCTACTATTCCTAAATTTCTTTTCCTTACAAAAATTTTGTTATGAATTACTCAGAAGTCCACTTAAAGAATCCAATAAATTCAAAAAATATTGCAAAATTATTCGATGACATTAACAACAGTAAATCTACCCATCTTATAATAAATATTGGGGCACACAATTTTGAAAGTATTGAAGTAATTAAAGAACTTAAAAAAAGACTAATTCAAGCAGAGCTTACTTTGAAATGTTTTAAAAAAATAGCAATTATCCATCCACCTTATTTTAGGAATAAAAGCGAAGATGATGAAAGATATAATTATTTTAGCAATAATAAAGAAGCAGTTAATTGGTTAGAGAAATTATAGCTTCCAATCATGATTGAACGATGAAACTAAACGTTTAAAGGATTGATGAAAAAAAATGAACAACTTTATAGTCTAAGTACAAAAAAATTTTGATTTAATGAATCCTCGAATCATATCATATATTTTTATAATTCTTGTTAATCTCATTCCTGTGATAGGCTATTTCGTTTTTAATTGGGATTTGACCCGATTTTTTTTGTTTTATGCAGTAGAGCTTAGTGCCTACGAAATTGTAATGATTCCCCGAATTATAATTTATTCTCATATCTGTGGAGAGTATGTAATATTTTCTGCAATAAAGAAGGTTGGTCTATCCATTTCCTGGTTGCTATATCATCTGATGTTATATGCCTTTACAATGATGTTTCTATTACATACAGCATTTGCCATTTCCCCGGATGCCGGCGCTCCGGTAACAATGAAGGAATTATGGTCTTTTGCCGATGAATATAAGATTATAATAGTATTAATATTTGGCAGTTATATTATGGAATTTTTTACAAACTACCTGATACCAAAAGAATATGAAGTATTGCCATCAGATTTACAATTAAAAGAGATAGCGTTTTTTTACTTTCCCTTATTGATAGTACTAGCGTTAATAAACGGTGTTGCAGTTTTATTTTCAATAGACAGCGAATTATATCAAATTGTTATGATGTTTATGATAGTTGGATTTAAGACAATGGGACAAGTTATGTTGAGAAAAGGTAAATCGAAATATATTGGATTGAATTTATAACGTATGGAGTTGACTAGATCATGTTGGTCGGAGCGAGGTAGGCGTTATTCAATTCCTAAAAGTGTATAGGATTAGGCAGGATTTTGGCATGTTGCTTAACCTCCAATCATTATACGCTGAAAGCCTGATTCCTATGACTTTTACACTCATCACTTTGATCATTAATGAATTCACTTAATCCTTGCTAACAAAAT
>CBEPPX010000463.1:0-2265 GCA_965511205.1 uncultured Ignavibacteriales bacterium
AGAGTTGTTGACAGCTTAGTATATCGATATTATAATTTTACCCCTTTCGATTCTACTGTCGCAGATTTTAGAATTAGAAAACTTAAGAACGATTGGCCTTATATAAAACCTGAAATGAAAAAGCCGGTGAAACAATTAATTCAATTGCAAAATATTATTGATAGTACTGCTATTTATCTAATTGATGGGTACATCTCACGCGATCAAGCGAGATTGAAGATCGCTAATTACTATTTAAATAGGGGGAATTTTGAGAACTACTCAACTGAGATGCATGCACTCATCGAAGAGTTTCCATTCCTTACAAAATATTATAACACTGCCGCGAAAGAATTGATACTGGCTGGTCAATATTCACTTGCATATCCCTTCCTGCAGAAAGGATTCAATAGAAAACCGGATGCGTTTTATTCCAAATGGTTAGGAGTTATCAATCTTTCGCAAAAATATGTTGATGACGCAATATACTATCTTGAAGCAAGTCTCGATTATAACAATCAGGATCCGCAAACACTTTATAACATTACCGGCGCTTATGCAGAAAAGAAAGAGTTTAAAAAAGCGCTGGATGCAATAAACCAATGCCTTCAGCTTGATCCCAATTTCCCACGTGCAGTAGTTATCAGAGATCAACTGCTAACCCTTGTAGGCAAGAATAATTGACATGGAAAATTCGATAAAAAATGTGGGAGAAGGAAAAGTAAAATCACCATACTGGTTTTACATGATAATAGTACTCATTCCCATCCTTTTTTTTATTCTTCTTGAAACCGGACTAAGAATATTTGATTATGGGAGAAACGATGACCAATGGATTGCTGTTACAGAAACAAAACAGATGCTGAATCCTGATATCGGCGGGAGGTATTTTTTCAATACAAAAAACTTTCCACAATCAAATAATGAAGCTTTTGATATAATTAAGAAGAAAGATGCATTCAGGATTTTTGTATTGGGAGGAAGCAGCGCAGCTGGTTTTCCATATTCACCAAACGGAACCTTCTCAAGGTATATGCGCAAGCGGCTTGAATTGTTATATCCGGAAATACCAATAGAGGTTATAAATGTTGCTATTACTGCTACCAATTCATATACGATCAGGGATCTTCTACC
Source organism: uncultured Ignavibacteriales bacterium (assembly GCA_965511205.1). Taxonomy (GTDB): domain Bacteria; phylum Bacteroidota; class Ignavibacteria; order Ignavibacteriales; family Ignavibacteriaceae; genus JAZGGS01. Next base: position 1,114 of record CBEPPX010000463.1, read on the forward strand.
GGGGATAGTTGAACAAAAAGCTGATTTAATTTTAATATACGCCGGACACAATGAATATTATGGTGCTTTGGGGGTTGGATCAATGGAAAATATTGGAGACTCTCGAAGATTTGTTCATTTTATAATCTGGCTTAATAAATTCAAAACTGTTGAACTTGTTAGAAATATATTCGGTTCAATTAGTAACTTATTTTCAAACAACTCGGTTCAAAACACGAAGCGAGGCGGTACGTTGATGGCTCGAATAGTTAAGGATCAGCTTATAGAATTTGATTCAGAATCATTTAATACTGGAATTAATCAGTTCATCGGAAATCTTGAAGATATTTTTGAGATGGCTAAAGAATCTAACATTCCCGTTATCATAGGAACTCTTGTTAGTAATCTAAAAGATCAGCCTCCTTTTGTATCTGAAAAAAATTCCAATCAGGAATCAGCCGATTCAATTTATTACAGAGGACAATATCAATTAAACCAGAAAAATTTTAAACTTGCAGATTCACTGCTTAGAGTTGCAAAGGATCTTGATGCTCTAAGGTTCAGAGCGCCTGAAAAAGTTAATTCAATCATTAAAGACTTTGCCCTAAAGTACAAATGTGCTGTTGTTAATTTAGATTCGGCTTTTAACAAAATAAGTCCTGTCGGAATAGTAGGTAATAACCTGCTGGTTGATCATTTGCATCCTACACTTTCAGGATATCTTCTAATGGGAAGAATTTACTTTGAAGAAATGAAAGGGTTAGGATATTTGCCAAAAGCGCGGCCTGAAAAATTCCAAGATGCAAAACTGGATAGCTTAGTTATTTCAAATTTTGCTTTTTCCAGGCTGGATTCAGTTGTTTCCGAGATAAGATTAACTGGATTATTAAATGATTGGCCCTTTGTTGATAATCCCAATTTCTCTTTCCTAAATAATCTTGATTTAAAAGATGGAATAGATTCGCTTGCTTATAAGATTGCTATAGAAAACCTTAACTGGGAAATAGGACACAAGCAGGCAGCCGAGTGGTATCTTGCGAAAGAAGATTACCTAACTTTTGCCAAAGAGATGAATGTTCTTACTTCACAATATCCATTTAAATTATCTTTCTATGATCAAGCTTCGGTGGAACTGTTAAACGTAAAAGAATATGACCTGGCATATCCATTTCT
>CBEPPX010000464.1:0-2264 GCA_965511205.1 uncultured Ignavibacteriales bacterium
TTGTATCCGGATAATTATAATAAATCAATTGAGAAACTTAATTCTGCTTATGTATTAAGACAGGGAGATTTTACAACAATTGATGTTCTTCAAACGGAAGTAGTAGAGTTGGAGCAAGAGGTTGAATTTCTAAACCAAAGAAACACCGAATTAATTATAAAGATTGAAGATCTTAAAGCCCTGAGAAAGAAGGACAAGAAATCCATAGCTGAATTAGAAAATCTTATTGCAGAATTAAGAAACTCTCTGCGGAAGCGTGATAAACTCGTTGTTGATATGATGGATAAACTTATGCCTCCAATTATGAGGGAGAAAGCAACACTTTCGCCGGAGGATCAAAATATGGTTCGCCGTGAAGAACAAAAAGAAGATGTTCTGCAAAATGTAAAAATCTCAATTGAAGATAACATAAGGTTTTTAGAAGCAACATCACTAAATCCTGATGATATAAAGGATGTTCAGAAGCAGCAGGAGCAATTTTCCGACTCGTGGAAAGCAATAGGACCGAAGCTGGTTGATGCTTATGCAGATGAAAACAGTAAAGCTACTGTGCTTAAAGAAATAGATTCTTTATTCACGCAGTGGAATTCTAAGTCTGTTGATCAGAATGTTTGGAGATCAATCAGGGATGAATTCAAAGCAAACGGCATTATCTTAAAAGAATTTAATTATGGTGGTGATTTTGTTCAGTCCATAAAACTTTTTATAGAAGATGAAATAAAAAATCTTGGAATAAAAAGCGATGAAGCTTCGGAAATAACTTTTGTTAACTTTACAGATAGCACATGGTTTGCAAGCGTAAAACCTAATTGGGTGCCTTACCTTATAGAGGGCGGACTGCTTACTGAAAAGCAAAAAGATGAAGTTGAATTGAATATTGAAGAGTGGAAGAGCGAAGTATACCCATCAAAACTGTGGTTTTACGTGGTATTATGGTGTGGTATTGTGATAATTATAATACCTGCTGTATTAATATTTCTAAAAAGAAGAAAAAAATCTAAGGAAGTATATAAAGATATTGCGAGTGAGTAAGCCATAACCTCCCACCTCATTTTAAGCCCCGATTAAGTCGGGGCTTTTTTTTATTTTCACTTTTAGCATAAAAACCGCAGAAATCGTTCCTAAAATAAATATTAAGCTCCATAAAAAATCTGAACCGAAATCCTCTAATAATTTTGTACCGAGCAACGGTCCTAAAATAAATGCTAAACTAAAAGTCATTTGAAAATAACCCATATACTCGCCGCTTTTTCCCTGGGGCGAAATTTCGGCTACATAGTCTCCTGCTGCTGGAAAAAGGATCATTTCACCAAAAGTCCATGTAATAACTGAAGCAATTATAAGAAGCAATCCATCTGCAAAAACGAGTATTCCAAAACCTGCGGCAGCTAGAAAGGCGCCAAGCGAAAGAGACTGCCAGTGTTTCCAATTTCTCATCACATCATTTAAAGGAACTTCAACCAAAATAATAAGTACAGTATTTACCCCCATAAGCAAACCGAAAGTTGACTTAATAAATCCGAGATCATTGACTATAAAAATTGGTAAAGCTCCTATGTGCTGGAAGAAAACAATTTCTACGGGTATTAAAGCCACAAGAAAATAGAGAAACGCTTTGTTATTAAAAACCGATTTTCGGTCATTTCCAATTGATGCTTCTTGTGCATTATTACCGGGAAGACTTGGTTGTTGAACTTTGATTTTAGAAAATAGAAGGAATAATCCCGCTGCTATAGATGTAATTCCATCTACATAAAACAACAAAGAAAAATTTATTGTACTTAAAATTCCACCAAGAACAGGTCCTATACTCATACCAAGGTTTATTGCTAAGCGGTTAAGAGCGAATGCAGTTTTTCTTCTGTTTGAAGTAATTTCCTGTGAAATGAAAGACATGCTTGCCGGACGAAAAGCTTCTGAGATTATTGCCCATAAAAAACTTAATATAAGAAAAGTAATAAAGTTGCTTATAAAAGAATAGATGAAAAGAAAAATTCCCGAAGCAAGCAGCGATACTATCATTAAACGCAGTGAACCAAACCGGTCACTAAGTTTTCCAGCAAATGGAGCCGAGATAAATGCGCCTGCACCAAAACAAGCTAGAACAAGCCCGGCTTCTGATACGCTGACTTTTAACTCTTCCACTGCGTATAAAGCAATAAAAGGGAGTACCATCATACCAGCTCTGTTTATAAGTGAGCCGATAGCAAGTATCCAAATGTTATGCGGGATATTTTTTAACCCGCTCCAGGGGTGATTCAATT
>CBEPPX010000465.1:0-2264 GCA_965511205.1 uncultured Ignavibacteriales bacterium
AGGTAAATGTTGAGTTGGTTCCGCTAAGTATTGAGCTTCAGACGATTGAAAAAATTGGTGAGAGAGTTATACGGGAAAATTCAACCGACCTTAGTCTTGAAAGAATTTCAATTAAAGAATTGGAATTTCTGCCAAAAGGTGTTGAGAGTGATCTTTTTAAATCTATACAATTTTTAGCCGGGGTAAGATCTACCGGAGATATTTCTGCAAGGTATTATGTTAGAGGCGGCTCTAGCGATCAAAACCTAGTACAGGTAAACGGCATAGATATCTATAATCCTTTTCATGCACTCGGATTATTTAGTGCGGTTGACCCTGAAATGATTAACACTGTTGAATTTTATAAAGGTGGTTTTCCTGCAGAATATAGTGGTCGGTTATCCTCAGTACTAAGTGTAATATCAAAAGATGGAAATAAAAAAAGATTTAGTTTTAAAGGAAGTGCAAGTTTTTTAACAGCCAAAGCTTTGGTTGAAGGACCAATTCCAAACGGTTCATTTATTTTAACAGGAAGAAAAAGTTATTCTAATGATGTTCTTAAGAATTATTTAAACGATAAAGTACTACCGGTTGATTTTTATGATTTATCTTTTAAGTTAAATTATTCCAGCCCTGATCTTCTGTCGAATGCAAAATTCATCTTATTCGGATATTCAAGTAAAGACGACCTCAAGTATGATGATCCAGCAAGAGAATCAATTAATTGGAGCAACGGAGCAATTGGTTTTGAATGGCTGCAGGTTTATGATGTTCCAATTTTTTCCAGGTTTGGTGTATCCTTTAGCAAATTTAATGGTGAAAGCATTGCAAATGAAAGTAATGTTAAACCAAGAAAAAATGAAGTTGATGATTTAAAAATCAAGTTTGATGTTAATGTTGTGTACGATAATAGGGATGAATTAGGATTGGGAATAAAATTGCAGGCGATTGATACCAAACTGTTTTTACAAAACGCTCTGGGAGTAAATTCAAGCGTGGAAAAGTTTGCAGCCAATGTTAGTATTTATTCAAAATATAAATTCTTAAGATGGGATGATTTTGGGTTGGATGTTGGATCGAGATATAATGTTACCGGATTAACAGATAATGGAGCTGGTATTTTTGAACCAAGAATTAATCTAACTTATAGACTGACACCCGAAATATCTTTAAAGGGAGCCTGGGGAATTTTCCAACAAGAGCTCACAACTCTTTCTGATGAAAATGAAGTTATATCAATTTTTGAACCCTGGATCATCATACCGGAATATTTATCTCCATCAAGTGCGATACATTATGGAATAGGTGCTGATATTCAGATTCTACATAATTTAAATCTTCTTGTTGAAGGATATTATAAAATTCTTCATCATCTCCCAATAGTTAATGATAAGAAATTTGTTGGATCTGATCCTGATTTAATTGCGGGAAAGGGAGAATCGTACGGTTGGGAATTTAAGATAGGATACGGATTGGATCCCGTAAGGATATCTACAACTTATACTTTGAGTTGGGCGTACAAAGAAACAGACAATTATATTTATTACCCAAATTATGATTCGCGCCATGCTTTAAATTTTCTTTTAGAATTTAATTTAGGAGACGGTTGGATTGCCAGCAGTATCTGGAATTATAATTCAGGATTACCATTTACAGAATTAATTGGCTACTACGATAAGTTTTACCTTCAGGATTTAAATAATGTAGGGCAGGGAGTAGGTGAATTCAATCCATTTACAATCCTCGGAGATAGAAATCTTGGCAGGCTCCCGGCTTATCACAGGTTGGATTTTAGTTTATCGAAACGTCTTCAAATTTCTTCTTTAAAACTAATGTTGGGTGTTGATGTTATTAATGCCTACAATCGCGAAAATATTTTTTATTATGATAGGGAAACAGGAGAACGTGTTAATATGCTTCCCTTAATGGTAACTGCTGTTATAAAGGTGGAAATTTGATCAACAAATTATTAATACTAACGCTAATCTCAATTCCTCTTTTTGTTTCCTGTGATGCAGATTTTTCTCCGTATGCAGAATTTCAGGATAAGTATTCCTTAACGTGCTTACTAAGAAATGATTCTACTTTTCAAACAGCAGTTTTATCTCATAATTATTTACCGGATCAACCCGATCCACTTTCGAATACAATAGATCCCTCAATTGTAGGAGCAGATATTAGAGTGTGGTACAATGATTTAGTTTATGTTTTAAGTGATTCTTCAGAAACAAGAACAGATACATCAAGATATTCAGAACCATTCAGATTTTATTATAATGATAAAT
>CBEPPX010000466.1:0-2261 GCA_965511205.1 uncultured Ignavibacteriales bacterium
ATTTTCAACGATACATTTCCTTCAACTGGAAGTGAAAACGATATTGTAGTTGTTGGGTTAAATGGATTGGGATAATTCTGCTCCAAATCAAAATTACCTGGTAAACTTGTTTCATTCTCTTCAACATCCGAGATCAGTCCACCACGCACAAGACGCACATAATTATAGATGCGAATAACATCACCTTGAGGACCAAATCCGTGTGGGAAATTATTTGGATCACCTTGTTTTGGGTCGCTGCGCTGGGCGCCTGCACCATGTACATCCATTAAAATGTAGTTGCCAGATCCTGGTGGAGCTTCCATAAACCCAAGCGCTTCACCAAAGGCTACATACACAGCTTTAGTATATTGATGATCCGGAGGACCATCAGCGTGAGTAGTGTTTGCCCAATAAAATGGGTAATTAGTTCCTCCGCCTTCATCAATAATTGAAGTTACTTCAAAAAGTGAATCAATTGCAGCAGAATTTGTTGTTTGGGGTGATCTTGTATAATCTACAATACTTTGCAATTCTTTTGCATTAGGTAAACGCCAATCATTATATCCTAAGTAGTTTACCTGATTTTTTTGATAAACTAAATCCAGAGCTTCCTCCCAGTTTAATTCAACACCGTTATCAGTTTTACTCCACATTAAACCAGTTGCACTATCGGTAATAGTCCCATCGTTGTTATCAGTAAAGTTATTTAATCCATAATCAGTATTTCCCCGAACAAATCTTACTTCAAATATTTTTTCAGAACCACCGGGCATAATCAATCCATAACCTTTAATTCTACCATCAGCAAAATTCACTCCGAAAACTGTAAAGTCTCCGTTCATCGTTGTTCCAACATACTCTGTGCTTGAAACATACTGTGCATCAATGAAACGCTCGCCGGAAGTTTCATCTCCATACCTGAATTCAAAATAAATTGTATCAATGAAAGGAATTGAACTGACAGCACTAATTCCTGTTACACCTCTAAAATCAATCAGCGAATACAGCTCTTTAATACTTGGTAATCTCCAATCATTAAATCCATTAAGGGAAAATGTATCTGCAGCAGCTAGCGCATCATCGTAAGTAAATTTTTCGTCAAATAGAAATTGCTGCCAAATTAAACCAGCGTTTAAATCAGTAACTGTTCCGTCACTGTTATCCTGAAAGGAAAATTGAATGGCATCAAACTGAGAATCCTGTCCATAATACGTTTCTCCTGGTTGAGGACAGGGAATGATGACTAATGTATCGTAACATAGTTCCTGTCCGGTATCTATAATAGGATAAGTATGAACTGATTCTTGGGAGTAAAACTTAAAGGAGAAGAGAAATAGTACTATAAAAACTAATCTTGCATACTTTTTTATTTGAGAAACCTGCATACCTGCCTCGATAGAATTATTTAACATCATTTAAATAGTTTGACAATTTCAATAAGATAATAGTTTAATTCATCTCAATCATAATTAAATTATTTTTATAAATTAAACCTTAGTAAATCCTGTTTTGTCAAAAACCCGGTATCTTTTAATTATTAGAAAATTATATTCAATGCGTAACACTATTCTGCTCACAATTCTTGTAATACTAATTATTTCAGCTTTAGTTATTCCCCAAAAGAAACCGGAAGGAGAGAGGAGAATGGGCGGCACCGTAAAAGGAATTGTTGTTGATGCTTTATCAGGGAATCCAATTGAATAATCTAATATACTTTTACTAAATTTAAATGATTCTTCAATGGTTAATGGAACAATTACAAATCCAGACGGTAGCTTTTTAATTGAAAAAATCCGCCCGGGAAAGTACTATATCGATATTAAGTTTATGGGTTACAATTATTGGCGAACCAAATTTGAAATTAGCAGGAATTCACGGGAGCATGATCTTGGCGAAATAAAGCTTGAGCCGGTAGCGGTAAATCTTGGAGATGTCCTCGTTGAAGGTGAACGATCGCCGGTTAGCTACCAGGTTGATAAAAAAGTAATTGATGTAAGCCAAATCCAAACAGTTATTTCGGGTAATGCTACAGATGTCCTTGAAAATGTTCCTTCAGTTACTGTAGATATTGAAGGAAATGTTAGCTTACGCGGCAGCAGTAATTTTACCGTTTTGGTGGATGGAAGACCCTCAATTCTTGATCCACAGGAATCTCTTCAGCAGATAGCTGCAAGTTCAATCAATTCAATTGAAATAATTACAAATCCATCTGCAAAATATGATCCCGAAGGAACTGCTGGGATTATAAATATAATCCTTAAGCAATCGAAGGATGAAGG
>CBEPPX010000467.1:0-2257 GCA_965511205.1 uncultured Ignavibacteriales bacterium
GGAGATTTTAATTACGCCTGGCCTTCAGCAGAAATTGCTGTAATGGGACCAAAAGGTGCAGTAGAAATCATCTTTAAAAAAGAAATAGCCAAAGCAAAAGATCCCGAAAAAGAAGTTGAAAAAAAGCTGGCAGAGTATATAGAAAAATTTGCAAATCCTTACATTACTGCCGAACGAGGTTACGTAGATGATGTAATTGCACCAAGGGATACTAAAATAAAGCTAGTAAATGCATTTAACCTGCTTCGCACGAAAGTTGATACTAATCCTAAGAAGAAACACGGTAATATTCCTTTATAGAAATTCTAACTTCTTAAAAAATAATCGGTTATGGAATTTATTTAATTTATCACTTGATAAAAATGATTACAAATCTTAAATTAACAGTGAAATAATAATTTGATAATATATATGAGATACTTTCTATGAAGATTGCTATAGCTATTATTTCTTTATTTTTATTCTTTTCCTGCAGCGGTAATAAAGAAATTACCAAAAAAGAAACCACCACACAACTTAATCGAAGCGGTATTGTTACTGAAATGCTCGAACAGGCAAGGCAGCACTACATTACAGCTCTTGCAAAGCAGGAAACGAATAGTATTAAAGAAGCGGTTGAAAATTATGAATCTGCTTTGAAGATTATTACTAATTTAAGCTACTATCCCGGTATTGATGATAATGAAGCTTATCTCGAACTGGGAACAGCAATAAAGGAAGATTATAAAGGATTTGTTGATGGGTTGCCTGAACTTCCGGAGGGTGTATCCTTTGCGGCTCTTGATGACTGGCTTAAAGAATCTGTTCCGCAAATAGATTTGCTTGATGATGTTGAGATTGAAAACACAAATATTATTCCTGCTGAAATTCCACTTGAAGTAAATGAATATGTAGAACAATATCTTACATACTTTAGCGGCAAAGCAAGCCATGTTATGGAAAGCTGGTTGGAGCGTTCCGGCAAGTACTTTCCGATGATGACAAAAATATTTTATGAAGAAGGGATTCCACGCCAGCTTGTTTATTTAAGTATGATGGAGAGCGGACTTAATCCAACTGCACGATCATGGGCAAGCGCTGTAGGGCTATGGCAGTTTATTAAATCTACAGGAAAAATATATGACCTGAAAACCGGTTTTTACTTTGATGAAAGGAGAGATCCTTTAAAATCTACAAGAGCAGCAGCAAAACATATGAAGGATCTTTATGATTCTTTGGGCGATTGGTACCTTGTGCTGGCTGCATACAATTCAGGCGAAGGTAGAGTTAAAAGAGCAATTCGCAAATCTGGTAAATACACTTTTTGGGGAATAAGAAAATATCTTCCACGCGAAACAAGAAACTACGTTCCGCAATATATTGCAGTTTGCATGATTGCAATGGATCCCGAAGCATACGGTTTTACAGATTATCAATTAGAAAAACCGGATGAGTATGAAGTTTATAAAGTTCCCGGCGCAATCGATCTTGAATTCCTTTCGGGCTGTGCTTCCACAAATCTTGAAACATTAAAAAGTTTAAATCCTGAATTAACTCAGCTTAGCACTCCACCTGAATTTGAAGGCGGCTACCCGCTTAAAATTCCTATAGGATCGATGGAACAGTTTGCAGAGCTTATAAAAAATATACCGGAATCTGCACGTAGAACTTATCTTGTTCATAGTGTGAAGAAAGGAGAAAATCTTACAAAAATTGCAGGAAAATATGGTATAACGGTTTACGATCTTGCAGATGCAAATAATATTTCAACTAAATCTAAATTGTATACAGGAGTTCATTTAAGAATTCCAGTGCTTGTTAATCCTGAAGAAAATAATTATTCATACAATACAGATGTTGTTCTTGCGGAAGAAGATGTAAACAAAACAGATGAAAATTATGTTTCGCCATACAATACATTAAACGGGGAAACTAACGATACAAAAACCGAGCAAACACTTATAACTTCAAATGAAGATGTAAATGAAACTGATGTGGTTACTGAAAATCTTGAAGAGCAAATGGAAATTGTAGGCACTGTAACTCCTGTAATTCCAACTGGCTTAGTAGCAGTTAGCTATAGAGTGAAGAAAGATGACAGCTTACTTGGTATTGCCGATATGTTTAATGTTAGGGTAAGCGATGTGAGAAACTGGAATAACATTCCTTACACAACTACAATAATGGTAGGGCAGGATTTATCTGTTTATGTGCCTGAAGATAATAAAGATTATTATGCAAGCATTGATAAAAGAACAAAGATAGAGGAGAAAGCCCC
>CBEPPX010000468.1:0-2247 GCA_965511205.1 uncultured Ignavibacteriales bacterium
AAACCTTAATTGGATTTTTATATCTTCTAAAAAGCAGGGCAAGCGGGAAAATAATTACCACAGCCGCAAGCAGACGAACAAATGTAGCAACAAATCCATTTATGCTTCCAGCTTCAAATGCAAATTTTGCAAGCACTAATCCTGATGCCTGCCCCAATGCACCAAGTATTCCGTAAAGAATACCTAACTTGTTTGTTTTAAAAATTGATTCTGTATCTTTATTTCTTTCCAGGATAACAATGCTTATTCCGGCAAGAATAATTGTCATCCCCGTAACCGAGATTAGCGAAAGATTTTCATTTAAAAAAACAAATGCAAGAACTGAACTGAATGCCGGAACAAGCGCCATTAAAAGCATGCCCAACCTGGCACCGATTAATTGAAACGATTTAAATAAAAACGAATCTCCTAAAACCAATCCAACAAATCCGCTTAAAGCTAAATAGTAAATTTGCTCAGCACTTAGATCGTAATTAATGTTTACAATTATTATTATAAAAAATAGGAATATGGTTGCAAGGATTATCCTGTTAACATTTAATTGAAGCGAGCCAATCCTTTTAACAGCATTAGTAAACGCAAAGGAAGTTCCCGACCAGAGGAAAGCAGTTATTATTGCGCTGATTTCACCGAGATAAGCCATAAAGTAGATGAATAAATTTGTATGTCAGAAAAAAATGGATCTAACTATATCTGTTATGTAAGATAAATGATTTGCGAGTTAATAAAAAAGAGCTGGTAATTGCTGACGAGCCACTAGCAAACAATCATAGACCTATTACTTTCTAATCATTAAGCTTAATGGTTTACAAACGTGCTCTATTATTAAACATTTTAGATGATATTTATCATTTGGAAACAGGCAAGTATTACCAAATAATGTAAAAAAGCTGCTTTCTGCGGTATGGTTATTGAGAAAAGTAAATAACTACTTCAAAATTTTGAGGGTTGATATGCTCTTTGTTTACTTAGCAATCTTAATTGCATTGGGAGTTGTACTTTATCTTAAACTTAGAATGATGTAGATGTAATATTGTTTTATTTACGCCCTTGCTTAATTAAATAGGCGAGGGTTTTTTTATTTGCCATTCATTAACCATTCATTGCTTCTATCAAATAATATTTGCATGTTTATACTAATTGTTCTGCCCTTAGGAGAAACATGTGAAAATCCGTTACTTAAATTCTTTAAAGAATATAATACCTCACCAGGGTCAAGAATCATTCACATCAATACAATGTAAATAGTGTCTTTAATACATACAATTATTAGTGGAAACCATGAGCACAAATCAAACTGCAAAGAGTCTGGCTGATCTAACTTTCAACTTACTACCAATATGCCACGAAAAGGAAGCCCGGTTAGCGGAAGAGCACGGGCTTTACAAGGCAGAATTAAAATGCCTTCGTCTATTTGGATCTGATGAAAATCTGAATAACAAGGAAATTGCAAAGAGGATGAATCTGAGCCCGAGCAGATTAACCAGAATAATTGATGGGCTTGTACAAAAGGGATACATGCAGAGAGAGATTGATCAAACTGACCGGCGAAATATGAGGGTATCTTTATCAAAGAGAGGGAAAACACTTACTCATAATCTAGCAAAGGCATTTGTTGATATACATTCTGAGATTTTGCAGGATATTGATGCTCCTCAACATAAATCTTTAATTGTTGCAATGGAAAATCTTAACCTAGCGATAGAAAAGTGGTTGCAAAAACCGAAAAAATAATAAAAGAATTTAGAGCAGAAAAACGGAAAGATGATTGAATGATTTTGAACAATTTCATTTAAACTAAGAACCTGCTTTCCGCAGATAGGGATAGATAAATGATATATAATAACTTGTTATTGTATTAACTTGGAGAATATTGTACTTTATTTTATAACATATTTCTGTTTTTATATTAATTCACCATATCTAAAACAACCAAATAGGAGGTTGCTATGAAATTATTTCATTTTACAATTGTTTTACTTGTTTGCTTTGTCTTAGGACTTAGCAATACTACTTATTCTCAAGACGATGATGTTTATGATGAAGGGACTGTCTGGAGTTTAACCTTCGTTAGAACAGGCGCAAATGTGGCTGATGATTACCTGAAAGATCTTAGTAAAACCTGGAAAGCATTTATGGATGGAGCAGTAAAAGAAGGGTTAGTTGTATCTTACAAAATATTAATTGGTCCTCCTGCAAATGAAGATGATTTTAACATTGTTCTTATGATTGAGAATAAAAATATGG
>CBEPPX010000469.1:0-2242 GCA_965511205.1 uncultured Ignavibacteriales bacterium
AAGTATATTCTTATAAAAATTATGCTGATAAGAATAATCCTGATGGTTTTACTACTAAAAAGAAAAAAGTGAAACCTGTTAAAAGGGAGGTTAAGAAGAAAAAAACCAATTTACCAGTTTTTGAAGAAGCGTAAGAAGTAAATGTGAATGCGGCTCACTATATGTGAGCCGTTTTTTATTTCAGCAAAATCATCTTTTTCAAATCTGAAAAAACAGGAATATCTCCTTTACCTCTTACCATAAGCTGGTAAATATAAATCCCTGTTGCTATATCATCATTATAACCTGTCCACCAACCTTCACCAATCTCTCCATTTTTTCTTTCTTCTCTTGTTGGGCTGAATTTTACTTCATAATAACCAGCAGATTGATATTGGTTTACTAGTGTTCTTACTAATTCTCCTTTTATATCGTAAACGTACAACTTTACATATCCTGCTTCTTTTAACCTATAAGGAATTACCGTGCTTGAATTAAAAGGATTTGGATAGTTGTTAAGTAATTGATAGTGCTCTACAACAATTGGTGGAGCTTCAGGTATTCCTGTTACAGTTATATGAACCTCTTCGCTTGGTGCTGATTGATTACCTGTGGAATCAATCGCTGTAAGTTTGTAGTAGTAATTTCCTGCAATGTATTTTTCAGGAATATCATCATAGTAAAATGTATCTGCTACTACAGCTATTATTTTTGTTGTATCGTACATAAAGTTAGCAACTGTATCCCTGTAAACACGGTAACGATAAAAATCTGCTTCAGTGTTTTTATTCCAGGTTAATTTTACTAATCCTGAATCATACTCTGCTGTAAGATTTGAGGGAGGTTTTGGAGCAAGATCACGGTAAGTATATTTCTCTCCGTAGGGTCCTCCGAATAATCCAATATCACTCCTGCTTCCATCTTTATCTAAAATATTAGGATCTCCTGCATTAATTAAAGGAGAAAATATCTGCAAATGAAAATCCATACTGTCTTCATTTACAAACATTGGGTTAACAAAGATATTTGTAGTATCAGGTGAAAAGTTCTGAAAGTTAGTATTGTTCCCCCACATATTGTTGTATTGATAAACCGGTGGATTACCGCCTCCTGTATCATAAAACAATCCAATACTGGCATTTTGGACATTATTGTTTCTTATATCTGATCCGGCACCAAATATGCCCCTGTTCCAATTCCCATCTTGTCCATATAAAACGTTGTTTACTATTGAGTCTCCATATGTCCAGAAACCATAACTTCCTTTACCATATATCAAATTATTCTTCAGTATTGAATTACTTCCAAAGTCACGAAAACCAAATGAACCATTTACGTTGTCGAATACTATAATATTATTGATATAAGTCGGTGAAGATATTATTTGAGCAACTAAACCATCCTCTCTGGGGTAAATGATATTATCTAAAATTAGTGGCGCTGTTTGAGCAACAGTTATACCGTCTTGTACGTTTGTAATAATGTTCATTTGAACCAATTTATAACCATCGTCAAATCCTAAAGATGACGATGATATTCTTATTCCCTCTCCTGAATCAGTAATTTTATTTTCCTCGACTATTGCATTTATTATTTCAATGTTTAAATCATAAACATAAATTCCGGCACCTTGTGTGTTACTAAACGTATTGATTTGAAATCCAGCAAGATAACAACTATCCGTAACTCTAACTGAATAAGTTGCAGTTGGGAATTCTCTCGTATCAATCACGCAGCTATCCATTCCTGCTCCAATAAGTGTTAAGCCGGGTATCATATCAACCCTTTCTTTGTAAACACCATTATCCACATAAATTGTATCACCAAAAACAGAGATGTTTATTGCACTCATTATGCTGTCTGCTGCAGTTGCCCAGCTTGTGTAAGGAAGTGTGTTGTTACCAGAATGGCTTACGTAGCGAACTGTGGCTTGCGCAATGTAAAATGTAGAATGAATAATTAACAATGTAAGAATTAAGAATAAAGTTCTTTGGGGAATATGTTTTATACCAAACATTAAGCTGCACAAATATTGTTTTAATAAATGTAAGGAAATGAGAAGATAATGACAATATATTCAATATAAATGCGCCAAGCTGAAAGGTGAACCGCAGTAATTTTTCATTTCCATATCTGGAAATAAGACTAAAAACCCATTTGGGAGGTTTTCGGAACTTTACGAATAGGGGTTTAAAGCTTTGGAGCGGCTTTCGGAACTTTACGAATAGGGGTTTAAAGCTTTGGAGCGGCTTTCGGAACTTTA
>CBEPPX010000470.1:0-2240 GCA_965511205.1 uncultured Ignavibacteriales bacterium
CCTGATCTGCTAATAGGGCTTTTTCATTCCGGGGTTGAATATACTTACGGCAATGTAACAGCCGATAGTTATAAAAACGAAAATGCTTCACAGCTTGTTGCAGAAAAAGTTCCGGGTTTTGATGTTGTATTTGTTGGACATGATCATGCTAGATGGAATTTTAATATCGTAAATACTGCCGGCGACAGTGTTTTAATTCTCGGTCCTTTATCCAGGGCACAAACCGTTGCCGTGGCAAACATAACAATGAAATATAATGATGAGACCGGGAGCTGGGATAAAATAAATTCTTCCGGTGAAATAGTTGAGGTTAAAAATTACAGACCCGACGATATGTTTATGAACAAATATTTGTTGGAACTAAACAGGGTAGAAAACTATGTTGTTGCACCTCTGGGTCAAATTAAAAAAACGGTTTCCTCAAAAGAATCAATCTTCGGTCCATCCGATTTTGTTGACCTGATACAAATTGCCCAGCTTGAAATAACCGGTGCTGATATTTCCTTCGTCTCCCCGCTTTCATTTAATGTAACTATAGACAGCGGTTGGGTAAGAGTTAGAGATATGTTCAATCTTTATAAGTACGAAAATTTTCTTTACACTATGGAACTAACCGGACAGGAGATAAAAGATTATCTTGAGTATTCATTCGGTAACTGGTTTAACCAGATTGAAAACGACAGCGATCATGTTTTAAAATTTAAACTGGATGAAGATGGCAGCATACAATATTCCGAACGCTACAGTACACCAATGCTGGAGGAACGGTTCTATAATTACTCTTCAGCTTCCGGGCTTGATTATACTGTTGATATTTCTAAACCGGTTGGTGAAAGAGTGACTTTCTTTTTGTTAAGTGATAGTACTGCCTTTAATCTTGATTCAACTTACACGGTTGCTATAAATTCTTACCGTGGCAATGGGGGCGGCGGTCATTTAATAAGAGGTGCGGGAATTCCAAAAGTGGAACTCGCAGGAAGAATTATTCACTCAACCGATACAGATTTACGCCTTCAAATAATGAACTGGATTAAGAAAAAGAAAGAGTTATATCCGCGTACTATTGGCAATTGGGACATAAAACCACAAGCGTGGTGGCAGAAGGGAAAAGAAATTGATTATAAACTTTTATTTGGCGAATAATTTTATTTAATATTTTGGGAAGGTGATGAACTTAGAAAAAAGTAAACAGCTTTTTACGGAAGCAAAAAAATATATTCCCGGTGGGGTGAACTCTCCTGTGCGAGCATTTAAATCAGTTGGCGGCGATCCACTGTTTATAAGCAGGGGTGAGGGATCAAGGTTTTGGGACGTTGACGGAAACGAATACATTGAATATATAGGAAGCTGGGGTCCGCACTTGTTTGGGCACAACCCTCCTTTTATTAAGGAAGCGCTTTTAAATGCATTAGAAATGGGTACAAGTTTCGGTGCACCAACTGAGCTTGAAATTAAAATGGCAAAAATTATTACAGAGTTAGTTCCTTCTGTTGAAAAAGTAAGAATGGTAAACAGCGGCACCGAAGCTACAATGAGTGCCATAAGAGCTGCACGTGGTTTTACAGGCAAAGAAAAGTTTATAAAGTTTGAAGGCTGCTATCATGGTCATGCTGATTATTTTCTTATCAAAGCAGGTTCCGGTGCGTTAACACTTGGTGTTCCAACAAGCCCTGGCGTTACAAGTGGAAATGCTGCAGATACATTAGTTGCTGATTACAATGATATTGAGTCCGTTAAAAAATTAGTTTCTGAAAACAAAGGTGAGATTGCGGCAGTTATAATTGAACCGGTTGCGGGAAACATGGGTGTGGTAAAAGCAAACGATGATTTTATCAAAGAACTTAGAAGTATTTGTGATGAGGAAAAAATTGTTTTAATCTTTGATGAAGTTATGACTGGATTTAGGGTTGCAGCTGGCGGTGCACAGGAAGTATTAGGAATCACTCCCGATTTAACTACATTTGGAAAAATAATTGGCGGCGGTTTACCGGTAGGTGCCTTCGGCGGCAAAGCAGAAATAATGGATATGATAGCGCCCAGCGGACCAGTTTACCAGGCAGGAACTTTAAGTGGAAATCCTCTTGCAATGGCTGCGGGTTATGCAGCTCTTAATCATATTATGAACAATAAAGAAATTTATAATGAGCTGGAAGAAAAATCTTCATACCTTGAAAAAGGAATGAAGAAAAACCTGGATGAGCTTGGAAAGAGCTATGCTATAAACAGGGTTGGCTCTATGA
>CBEPPX010000471.1:0-2237 GCA_965511205.1 uncultured Ignavibacteriales bacterium
GAAAATAATCCTTCACATCCTAAACCCATATTAACAATTCATAAAGCAGGATATAAGTTTGTAAAGTAATCCCATCTTTACTTCTTTTAATTATATTTAGATTATTCCAGCGGAAATGAAATTATATAAAAACTCTCCGGTGTGCCTTAATTTGATACAACTCTGATAGTAAATCACATCTTTATCTTAATATTCAACGCTTCATGACAAAATCATGACAAAACTCTGACATTTTCATGACAAAACTAATTTCCATGATTTTTATCTTCGATTAGCAAGAATAATGAAAATCAAATGGTTGAAGGCAAAACATATATAGTCATAAATCGTGCTTCAGCTGGGGGTAAAACCGAAGGAAAAAAGAGGAAGAAGATTACGGAAATTCGGACCCAGTTGGGGGATGGGTTCGAAATTTCCAATAAGGGTTGAAGTTGTAATACACATAAACGATTTTAGGTGAATGTATTCGTTGGATTAGAAGGATTGGCTCCAGGATTGCATTCAGGTTTTCAGGAATCATTTAATTAAAGCTTATAATAAATTGTTTGCAACATTGGGCATCCTTCTTCGGTGGCAAAAAGTTGATACGCTTGTACTCTGTTTTGTTGGTATCAAAAAATCTTTCTCGCATTCAAAAGCGTTTGATGTATTAATTGGAGCGGGAATTTCAATTGCGAAAAAATATAATAAAATTTTATTAACCTGGATGACTGAAGATAACGAACCAGCTGTTAGGGCTTCAGAGAAACTAGGAATGGTGCTCCACAATGAGCTCGTGATATATGACAAGCGTCTAAATGAAATTTAATATTATGGTTACAAATTCCTGCTGAAACCAGAACGGCTTAAATGAATTTAATTATAAATGGTTAGCCATAGCAAACTATAATGATGAAAAAAACTTTACAACCGCATGATTGGGGACTAGAAATTGGTGGGAGTGGCGAACTTAAACATGGGTCAAATATAATTACTGAATTGGCGGAAAAGTTTGGTACGCCTCTTCATGTTATCAACAAAACACGGTTGTTACAGACAGCAAATGATTTTAAAAGGATTGCTGAAAAAGAATATCCGGGCAAATCTGCCGTACACTATGCATTTAAATGTAATTCTGTACCAGCTGTAGTTAATAATGTTAAACAAGCCGGATTGTCTGCGGAAGTAATGACCGAGTTTGAATTGGAACTTGCGGAGAGCATAGGTTTTTCATCAACTGAGATAATTGTTAATGGTGCATTTAAAACAAATAGCTTTATTGAAAAGTGTTTAGAATGTGATGTTAAACTTATCATTGTTGATTCACTCGACGAACTAGTAATGATTAACCAGGTTGCTGAATCCAGGCAGCAACAGGTTGATCTTTTACTTAGGATAGATCCTGATGTCGTTTCGCTAGCATTGAAAAAAGATACAGCAGCCGGAAACAGATGCAACTGTGCATTCGGATTGGATCTTAAAAACGGGGAAGTCTTTGAGGCATTATTATTATTTAAGAAACTTAAATGGATAAATTTTCTTGGGTATCATTTTCATATTGGCACAGGTATTACGAATCCCGGTGCCTACTCTAAGTCTCTTAAAAAGTTGTTCCCGATTTTTGACAAAACCAGGGAAGAAGGATTTAATATTAAAATTTTAGATGTTGGAGGAGGATTTGCTGCTTCAACCAGCCGGAATATCACTTCATCTGAAATACAATCCCACCAGGCATTCAACTATTTCCCGAAAAGTATTAAGCAAAGTAATCAGGCAACAATTTCAGATTTTATTAAAGAAATATCAATAACAATACAAGACTATTTTAAAGAAGCCAAATTACCGGAATTAATATTCGAACCCGGGCGCTGCATTACCGGACCTAACCAGTTTCTTCTTCTAAAAGTTCATCGTACGAAGGTACGCTCTGGTGATGTAAACTGGCTGATTACTGATGGTGGATTGGGAACGGTTTCAATACCAACTAGTTATGAATACCACGAGGTTTTTCTTTGCGATGATGTAAACCGACCAAGAACAGAACAGGCAATCATTATAGGTCCATGTTGCATTGCTGCCGAAATGGTCCGCAAAAAAAAATTGATGCCAAAAGTACATGCAGGTGAAGTGTTGGCAATAATGGATAGCGGCGCTTACTTCACAGCTCTGGAATCTTCATTTGGTTTACCACATCCTGCAATCATTGAAGTTAATGGTATATCGGTTCAGGTTGCTCGAAAAAGAGAGTCATTCTATAA
>CBEPPX010000472.1:0-2237 GCA_965511205.1 uncultured Ignavibacteriales bacterium
CGAACACTAATTTTTAAACCGGAAGTACCTTACTACCCAGGTGAGAAAATAGATGTAAATTTTTTTGGTGGGCTTAAGACAAATAATGGAAATGTACTTCGCCCAATCGAATTCGATTTTCATATAAGCTCGGGTGTAACAGAGAGAGATAAATACATAATGATGAATGATCTCTATGATTGTAAATTAAATTCTAATCATGATAATGTTCCTAAACCCGTCATTTACAAGCTAAATTCTGAAACTGGATTGCCCGAAGATTTTCCACCAATCACAATTGATACGATAAATAATCCATCAC
Source organism: uncultured Ignavibacteriales bacterium (assembly GCA_965511205.1). Lineage (GTDB taxonomy): Bacteria > Bacteroidota > Ignavibacteria > Ignavibacteriales > Ignavibacteriaceae > JAZGGS01. The sequence continues at coordinate 302 of CBEPPX010000472.1, forward strand.
CCGGATATTTATTTTTTGCACCATATACACTAACTACATTTGTTGGCTATCTTATTATTATGGATAACAGCGGTGTCCCAATATTTTATGAAAGAACTCCGTATGAAAGGCATGCTTTACAGATTCAGCAGAATAAATGGCTTACTTATGGAGATTCGGAAACAAATTATTTTTACTTGATGGATTCATCTTACTCAATTGTTGATAGCTTTACAACAGGAAATGGCTACCAACTAGATATTCATGATTTTCAGCTTTTACCCAATGGGCATGCATTACTATTAGCTTATGATTGGCAAACAATTCGGATGGATACTGTTGTAGCCGGTGGAGATACCGCTGCAATAGTTTTAGGAGCAATTATCCAGGAAGTTGATGCTTCGAAAAATGTGATTTTTCAGTGGAGAAGCTGGGATCATTTTCAAATAACAGATGCTACAGAAGATATCAATTTAACTGCTCATGCAATTGATTACGTTCACGCAAACGCAATTGAACTTGATAATGATGAAAATATATTATTGTCCTCCAGGAATATGGATGAAATTACTAAAATTAACAGGCAAACCGGAGAAATAATCTGGCGATTGGGTGGTGTGAAGTCCAGAAATAACCAATTTCAATTTATTAACGATACAAGAACATTTTCACATCAACACGATATTCGCAGACTAAGTAATGGAAATGTATCTTTGTTTGATAACGGGGCCTTACTGATTCCACAATATTCCCGGGTTCTTGAGTATGAGTTGGATGAAGAAAATAAGGAAGCAACTTTGGTCTGGAAATTCAGTTACGATCCTCCCTTTTATAAAAATGTTATGGGTAATATGCAAAGACTTTTTAATGGGAATACAATAATTGGTTGGGGAGGATATTTTAGTCCTGATCGTCGTGCTATTAGCGAAGTAAATTTTGATGGGTCAATTGCCCTGGAATTATCACTTCCTGATACTTTTACCAATTATCAAGCTTTTAAATTCCCCTGGAAAATGGGTCTATTTGTAACAGATCCAAATTCGATTTTCTTTGAATCTGTACCAGTCGGTGATTCTGCTAAAGTGTTTATTAACTTAATCAGCAATTCACCCGAAGAAATAAACATTACAGGTTTCTTTAACAGAGATAGTTCATTCATTGTGGAACATTCAGTACCTTTTATACTTCCACCTTATGGTTTGGAACCTATCGCAATTAAATTTAAACCGGTTGAGGATGGATTTTTTTATGATATATTACATATCAGATGGGACACTGAAACAAGGCGGATAGCACAAACAATGGTAATGACAGGAAGAACCGATACAATATTTTTAGCCATTAATGCAGATGACAGAATATATAATTATATACTTGAACAAAATTATCCAAATCCATTCAACCCTAATACCACAATCAGGTATTCACTACCTCGACAAAGTTACGTTACAGTAAAAATATATAATTCGCTGGGTGAGAATATTGCTGAACTTGTCAATTTAACCCAAAGCGTAGGCAGTTATCAGTTAAACTGGGATGCAGGGAATGTTGCATCGGGAATTTACTTTTATTCGATTGAAGCAATACAAACAGATGGAACTGATTATTTCCATTCTGTTAAGAAGATGATCCTTTTAAAATAATATCAGCGGGCAAAACCAGATTAATAATTACTTAAGTTGAAAATATCTTTTAAGAAATGATAACTATGAAAAAGGTTTTTCTGTTTTTAGTGTTTATTGCCTTATCTGTTGAATCTGTTTTTGCGTAAATGTAATAATTTCTATTTTTCCGCTTCGATAGGAATAACATAAGAAAACTCATTTCAAAGCTCTGAAAATCAATGATTAGTCATCAAAAAAGTCAGAAAGTAGCTGTAAGTTATTAGCTCAGTTGGTAGAGCAATGGACTGAAAATCCATGTGTCGGCGGTTCAATTCCGTCTCTGCCCACTCGTC
>CBEPPX010000473.1:0-2233 GCA_965511205.1 uncultured Ignavibacteriales bacterium
GGAAATTATATAAAAGCGGTGCTGATGAAGTACGGCGATGAACAAGTGATTATTGATAAAAGAATTGAAAAAATAAGGAAGAGAAATCCTTCTTCAGTAGGCGAAGAGCTGCTGAATTTATTATTGGAAAGAAATAAGCTGAGTTATGAGGATGTTGTCTATCTTGCATCTACCGGCGAAGGTGAGATGGTAAAGAGAAAAACCGGACACTTCTACAGTATGACAACTCACGCAAAAGGCGGTGTGTTTCTTTCACCCGGTGTGAACACCGTTGTGGATATGGGTGCTCTTTTTGTACGCGCAATTAAAGTTGATGAACGAGGAAAAGTGCTCGATTATAAAATGACCGGGCAGTGTGCTTCGGGCTCAGGACAGTTTATTGAGAATATTTCCCGTTATCTTGGATTATCAATTGAAGAAGTTGGCGATGTTTCACTCAAGGCAGAAGCCCCCGAAACTCCATCAGGAATTTGTGCAGTACTTGCGGAAACCGACGTAATAAATATGGTCTCAAGAGGAATTACTACTCCGAATATTATTAAAGGTATTCATTTATCAATTGGCAACAGAGTTGTGCGTTTACTTTCTTCACTAAAAGCTAAATCTCCAATAATTTTAACTGGCGGAATGGCTATGAATAAAGGAATGGTTCAGGCGATTGAAGAATTAGCGAAGGAAAGTAAATATGAGTTTGAGTTCAGAACCAGTCCTGATGCAATCTATGCAGGAGCCCTGGGCGCAGCACTTTGGGGTGGTTTCAGGTATTTGAAATTAAAAAAGAACAATGAAGAAGTACTTACTAAATAGAATTTTATTCTTTAAGAGATGAAGAAACATCCATCAATAAAAAACTATTACAAACGGATACTTGTCTATGCTAAGAGTATTAAATTTGGAAGATAATTATTGATGAGCAAAATAAATTCACAGCCAGTTTTTGTTGGAGCCGATGTGGGAGCGTCGAGAACAAAAGTTGCTGTGCTCGATTCGGATAAAAATTTAATTGGCCACTCTGTTGAAAAATCAGGAACAGATTTTACCATCACAGCTAATCTTTGCTTAAAACAATCCCTGGAAATGGCAAATGTTGAAGAAAAAGATATTGTCAGATCAATTGCAACCGGCTATGGGAGAAGGAATGTATCGTATGCAAGTGAGACGGTAACCGAGATTGGCTGTCATGCAAAAGGATGCCATCACTATTTTCCGCTGGCAATTACCATCATTGATATTGGGGGGCAGGATAATAAAATAATTAAGCTGGATGAAAGTGGTAAGCGCTCAAGTTTTAAAATGAACAGAAAATGTGCAGCAGGAACAGGTGCCTTCCTGGAAGAGATGTCCGCACGCCTTGATATTCCTCTTGAAGATATGGATGAACTTGCATGCCAATCGGAAGAAATGGTAAAGTTAGGAAGTTTCTGCACTGTTTTTTCAGCCACAGAAATTTTGGAAAATATACGAAATGGAAAAAAGTTACCCGATATTGTAAAGGGTGTATTCTTTTCAGTTATTAAAAGAATCATTGAAATGGACTCCTTTACGGAAAAAGTTGTTATGACCGGTGGGGTTGTAGCTCATAATCCGTACCTGGTTAAGATGACAGAAAAAATGATAAAAAGAGAAATATTAGTACCGGCTTTCCCGCAACTTTCCGGAGCTGTAGGTGCTGCTTTGTATGCATTGGAAAAAGAATCATAAACATTTATAAAGTTTGGAAAATATTTAAACGAAAAAATTTAATCTATTAATGTATAACCAAGATTTAAATTTATTATGTTTTAAATAAGCAAAATAAAATTTATCGGACTGGAGGATTTCTCATGAGTGAAGAGAAAAAGTTAACCCGGAAGAAAATAGAAGCGACTAAACTTATGAATAAGTATATGTCCGATTATTTTTATGAATTAGACAAGGCTGCAAAAACCGGGGATGAAAAAGTTGCCTGGTGTACAAGTGTTGGACCTTCAGAGCTGCTTTTATCAATGGGGTTTAAAGTTTATTACCCGGAAAATCACGGAGCATTATTAGGTACTTCACGATTGGCGGCAGAAGTTATCCCTAATGCCAATGCAATAGGGTATTCACCCGATATTTGTTCATACCTGACATCAGATATAGGCGCCTATATTAAAGACATAACTCCATTATCCAAAGCATTTGAAGGGATAGAAAATGTTCCGAAACCGGATGTATTAATTTACAATACAAATCAATGCAGGGATGTAAAAGA
>CBEPPX010000474.1:0-2228 GCA_965511205.1 uncultured Ignavibacteriales bacterium
CCATTGCTGTTGCAATTGCTGTGTTTGGAATTAATAGCGGTGAAGCATTTGCTGCCGTAATTGGTCCCTTAGTGGAAGTACCTGTGTTAATTAGTTTGGTTAGTGTTGCTTTCTGGATTAAGAGAAAATATTTTAATTCTGGCACTTAATTTGTAATTGCGGTTTTGTATCTTATATAATCATATGGATATAATTAAATTAACTTGCATAGCAAATGTCTTTTAAAATTGAATTAATTAACGAAAAATCTTTTGAGATAATTGAAGATCAAACGATCCTTCAGGCATCTCTGGAAGCAGGTATTCCTCACTATCATGCTTGCGGCGGAAAAGCGCGCTGTTCTACTTGCAGAATAATTGTGCAGGAAGGGGAACAATATTTATCTTCACCTAACAAAGCTGAGCTTAAATTAAGAGAGCAAAAAAAATTCCCTGAGAATGTTCGTCTTGCTTGCCAGACAAAAGTAATTGCGAGTAATGTTAAAATCCAGAGAATTATTAAAGATGAAGCCGATCTTGATCTTTATGTTTATGGAAAATCTTCTGAGAATATTCAAACAGTTGGAGATGAAAAATCGATGGCTCTTTTCTTTCTCGATATCCGGGATTTTACACCGTTTATTGAGAAACATCTTCCGTTTGATGTAATTCATATTATAAGACGCTTGAACATTCTTTTTAACGAAGTGATCGTTCAACATAAAGGGAAAATATTAGAATATTCGGGTGATGGATTTTACGCTGTTTTTGGTTTTGATGAACCGGTTAACATTGCTGTAAATAACGCTTACCAGGCCGGTAAGCAAATTCTTTTATCACTCCCCAAACTTAATGACAACTACATAACTAAATATTTTGATTATAAAATTGATGTTGGAATTGGTTTGCACGCTGGAAGAGTTATAGTTGGTAAAACAGGAGTTAAAGAAAATAATCTGTACACCGTTATGGGTTTGCCGGTAAATGTTGCAGCAAGGTTGGAATCAGCAACAAAAGAAATGAACAATAATTTTATAGTTTCAGATTATGTTTATGATATGCTGGCGGATCAGAATGATTCGAGAGAGCAAAAGCAAATTAATTTGAAAGGCGTTAGTGAACCTTTTGTAGTTAGGTTAATGGGTGAACCTTTTGGAAGTGGAAACTAATTTCATTTTACAAAATATCTGGATCTAATTAAGCTATTGCACCACCGCAGCTTGAACCAGCACCTGCTGTACAGCCGTAACAATGCTGCCCGGTTACAATTCTTCTGCTCTCAATTAGTGAAGCATCAAAATCTTTTATATGATTCGGCGCACCATGATTCATATTCAGTTCCAGCATCTGGTTAAAATCACAATCGTAAAGTTGCCCATCCCATCCCACTGATATAATAAATTTGCACATCACGTTTGCTGCTGCAGTGGGATTAAACGAATCAACCAGTTTTTGCATGTAGCTATCGTAGTTACCTGATTGAAGAAGGTAATCAAGGAACCTGCTGATCGGCATATTTGTAATGGTGTAAAGGTTGTTAAACACAATTCCGAACTTGTCTTTTAACTCCCTCTTAAAATCCTGCTCTAATCCTTCCTGCGATGGCGGAAGAAAAGCACCAAACGGGTTATAAACCAGGTTAAGAATTAATCCACTCTCATCTTTACCGTAACCGAGATCATTTAATTTTTTAATTGCTGAAACAGATTTATCAAAAACTCCTTCACCTCTCTGCTGATCTGTAAAAGTTTTTTTATAGAAAGGAAGTGAAGAGACAATCTCTACATTATTCTTTGCCATAAACTCCACGTAATCTTTAAACCCGTTAGCTTCCAGGATTGTAAGATTTGAACGCACCAAAACATGACTGCCAATTTTTCTAATTTCTTCAACAAACCATTTAAAATCAGGATTCAATTCAGGTGCGCCGCCTGTAAGATCAACTGTTGGAATATTTGTCTTCACAAGTATATCAAGACAAACCCCCATCGTTTCCCTTGTCATAATTTCTTTTCTATCCGGTCCCGCATCAACGTGGCAATGTTTGCAAACCTGGTTGCACATTTTACCTAAATTGATCTGAAGGATCTCAATCTTATCTGCTTTAAGCGGTCCTTCACCTACAAGTTCATATTTATCATCAAAGTGAGGAAACTTTTCTTCATTATTAATTATCCTAAGCTGTTCATTCGCTAATGCCAGCGACTCCCCAGAAGCTTTCATACTTTTATGTCGTGCCTGCATTTAATT
>CBEPPX010000475.1:0-2227 GCA_965511205.1 uncultured Ignavibacteriales bacterium
TCTTCCTTCATCATCATATGCATAAAAGCGCTGTTGTAAACCCTGTGCATTCCAAGGGTGCGAACAAAGTAACTTTCCATCAACCAAAAAGCTTCGGCAAGCAGCAGCGTACCTGGTAAAGCTTCGCTGACCCTGTCAACAACTTCACGCCAGAATTCGGTTGGCATCAGCGCATTAAATTGTGCGTTTGTCATCGAATAATCTGAGCGTGATGGAATTGCGCCCCCTTCTCCCGGTTTAGGGAACCATAACCGCTGGTAATGTTTTTTTGCAAGTGTCATTGCCGCATCAAACCTGATAATAGGAGTTTTATGGGCAACGTGAATGATAGTTTGGATCAACGATTCCTTAACTTCAGCATTCAGTACGTTTAATTGTGCAGTATCGTTCCATGGCATATGAGTTCCATCATTACCATGGTAAATGTACCGTTTATCTCCGGTGTAGGCATCTCTTCTTTCAAATACTACTGCTGCATCCGACCTGTTGTAATAGTTATCTTCAATTCTTACTTCCACCCGGTTATCATCAGAAAGATTGAGTCCGGTAAATTTATATGCTGGAAAAGGCGGCTCAGTTGATTGAATATAGTAGTCAGGTTTTTCAATAATCCATTTAGAATAAATGCCAGTATGATTTGGCACCATATCACTTGCCAGCCTTATTCCTCGTTGTGATGCACGCTCTTTCAAATTTTGAAAAGCATCTTCGCCGCCAATTTCTTTAGCAATTACATAGTCGAATAAAGAATAAGCCGAAGCCGCTGCCTGCGGGTTACCAGTTTGCTGTTTAATTTTTTGTGAAGCGCTACTTCGTTCCCAAATACCAATCAACCAGAGAGCTGTAAAGTTCCATTGTGCAAGCAAATTAAGTTCTTCATCAGGAATCTGGTCTAGTCTTTTAATTTCAATACCATATTTTTTAGATAATTGGTACATCCATACAAAGATATTTTTTGCAATCATTACAACTTCAGGTATCCAATGTGTGTCTTCACTAAATTTTTCAAATTCATCTAAATGCAAATCGCCACCATCTCCAATTGATTTCTCATCGCCTCCCATTATCTTTAATTGATGAGGAGATGGATAAACGGGAACTGGCGGGGTGGCTTTTTCGCCGCCGCCCATTTTTATAAATAATCTATATTCTTCTTTAATTAAGTCTGCAGCTTTTAATAACCTGGAAAATATTTCGTCCCCGATAAATATTTTCCATTCCTTCCTTATAAATTCAAGCTGCTGCTCTAAGCTGTGGGGGTTAGTAATTAGAGGGACTTTAAGTAAAGAGAAGAGATGCATTCCCCCTATACCGGTTGGTTTTTCTTTATCGAAAAATTTTTCAGTTTTTTCTATCAGCTCTTTGTACTTTGTTTTTTTATGAAGCACTTCGTCAGAAAACAACTCTTTTAATTTAGATGCTGCAGGGTTACGATTTTCTAAGTGTAGTAATATTAATTCTTCAAGGATAATTTCAGTATTTGGTTTTCCACCTGTTGAGCTGGATAAATATTTTTCTGGGCTCACCTCTTTTTTAAAAACAGGCAACGGGGGAAATTCATTTACAAAGGAAAGGAGGATATTTGATAAATCTTTTTCACCAATATCTTCTTTTAAAAACGTGTTGGCTCTTTTAAAAACTCCTGGGTTTACATCCTGTTCATATTTCCTGATTAAGAAATGAAAAACCTCGTGTAAAAGTCCAACTGCATTTATTTCGCCTGGGGTTACAAGCTGATCGGCTAAACTACTGGATTTTCGTTTACGATTAATTTTATCTGAAAGTAACCTTGCCTGTCTAAAATTGGCTATTATTAAATCGCCCGTAATGGAAAAAAGAGATTGATCAAAATCATACTTTTGCCGGGCAGCTTTCGAAACGTGAAAATCATATTTTATCATCACATAATTACGCAAATTATTTAGTAGAAAAAGTTAAAAATCATAACGATTTTAATCACAATATAATAAAATGGTAAATTGAATATCTTCCATCTTAAAGTTATCTTTATCGTTCAATTAGAAAGGTTCTATGCAACAAACTCCTTTAATGGCTCAGTATTTTAAGATCAAGGAGGCGAATCCTGATACGATACTACTGTTCAGGGTAGGCGATTTCTTTGAAACTTTTGAGGAAGATGCTAAAACTGCCTCAAAAGTACTTGGAATAACACTTACCAAAAGGGCTAACGGAGCTGCTTCCCACGTTGCACTTGCAGGTTTTCCGC
>CBEPPX010000476.1:0-2225 GCA_965511205.1 uncultured Ignavibacteriales bacterium
CAAGAAGAAAAGGATTTGCAATTGCAACTGTCGTTTTCATTCTATTTGCAGTTGCACTATTTCTTAAAATAAGAGATATTGAAAAGAAAAAAGCATAAATTTTATTTTACAAATTCCGATACATTTATTTATTAAATACAAATGGATAAAATGGCTGAAGACTCGGCGTTAAAGAGTATTTTAAATAGTTTAAAGAACATTGAAAACCGGTTATCAAATGTTGAAACCAAGCTGCAGATTCAAACAGAAGCAGTTGAAGAGAAAGCACAACCTGTAAAAAAAGTAACCAAACCTATTGCAGATGATGACCTTGAAATCAGGATAGGTGAATACTGGATTCCTAAAGTTGCTATGGTTGCTTTTATCATCGGAATGATTTTCTTCCTTACTTTTCCTCTTAAGGGATTGCCTGCCGGATTCCCAATTCTTTTCGGCTACCTTATGACTGTGGTACTTATTATCGCATCAAAGGTTTTAAAAAAATCATTTGCTCATTTTTCAGGATATGCAGTTGGCGGCAGTATAGTAATTATTTATCTAACCACACTTCGCCTTCATTTTTTTGGAAGTGAGCAGTTAATTACCAGCCCGGGGATTGAAATCCTATTGCTGATACTAGTTACTGCAGGTTCATTGGTTATAGCTGTCAGGCGAAGTTCTGTTTATCTTACTGCTCTTGGGTTGTTACTCGGATATATCACAGCGATGATTAATAGTAATCCTTACCTATCTTTTATTACACTTGTAATTTTATCCATTCTTGTAGTCTATTTTACATTAAGATACTCCTGGCGGGGATTAATTATTTACGGAATTGTACTTACTTACTTTGTACATCTTCTCTGGTTCTTAAACAATCCGTTTTTTGGTAATGAAATGCAGATTGTTACATCTCCGCAAACAAATGTGCTTTTTATACTTGCATATCTTTTTGTATTCAGCTTAGGAAGTATTCTAAGAATCGACAAAGAGGAAGAAAAATTTAACATAATCCTAAGCTCATTTCTAAATGCTGCCGGCGGTTATGGATTGCTCTTGATAATTACTCTTTCAACTGACACACCATATTTTGGAATTATTCATTTTGCTGCATTTTTATTATCGATTATTATTTCAATTATTTTATGGATCCGGGTAAGCAGCCGTTACTCTACATTCATGTATGCAATGCTTGCTTACACCGCGTTAAGTGTTGCAATAATATATACCTTTAGTGCCCCGGCTTTCTTCATATGGTTATGCTGGCAATCTCTTCTCGTTGTATCTACTGCACTCTGGTTCAGATCAAAATTTATTGTTTTAGCAAATTTTATAATTTTTATTGCTGTTCTAATAGCTTACCTGGTTTCGGAAGGATCAATAGGTGTGGAAAGTTTAAGCTTTGGTATTGTTGCACTTGTAAGCGCAAGAATTTTAAACTGGCAAAAAGAAAGACTTGAATTGGAAACTAATAAGTTGAGAACTGCTTACCTGTTAACTTCTCTGCTCATTATTCCATACTCATTTTATCATATCTTCCCGAGCGAACTGGTTGGTATATCCTGGGTTGGTTTGGCAATGGTATATTATTTATTAAGCTCAGTCCTAAAGAATAATAAATACAGGCTTATGGCTTTAGGAACTTTATTAATGACAGTTGTATATTTACTGGTGTTTGGAATTACCAGTTCAGAAACGCTGTATAAGATAATTTCATTCTTGCTGGTTGCAGGCGTACTGATGGTAATATCGCTAATTTATTCCAGGCGTAAAAGCAAACCTGAATCAAAAGAAAATTAGTTGTAAATAAGCTTTTGTGGGGTGGTTTTGTTATACGATGCTTCCCCCTTTTAAAATAGAAATGCCATATCGTTATGATATGGCATTTTAAATTTTCCCCTTAACAATTGAGAGCGAGAATAAGATTAGCCTTTACTTCAGCAAAAGCATCTTCTTCGTTTGAATAAATTTCTCAGTAACTATAGTATAATAGTAAACACCACTTGAAATATTAGCCGCATTAAAGATTACCGAATGTTTTCCGGCTTCCATTTGATCTTCAAGAAGCGTTGCAACTTCGCTGCCCATTACATCGTAAACTTTCAAAGTTACATTTGTAGTTTGTGGTAGAGAGAAATTGATTTCAGTTAAAGGATTAAACGGATTCGGATAGTTCTGCTCTAAGCTATATTCAGCAGGGACTAAGTTACTAACTCTAATCTCCTCACTGAATGAATAACTTCCAT
>CBEPPX010000477.1:0-2221 GCA_965511205.1 uncultured Ignavibacteriales bacterium
AGGAAGATTTCCAGCAGAAATTTCCGCAATCTTTTTTACAAAATCGTTTGAAAGTTTAAGTAAACGCACAAGCAGTTAAAATTAATAATAAATAAATCTATTACAAATTAATACAAATATACATTACTCGGTTTTCTTTTAATAAATAATGCTGACCTAAGTTCTAATAGAGGATATTTAATTGAAGATGTTGGAGTGATTATTAAAAAAAGGCGGAACGGATTGCCCCGGCTTTTAAGAATTGCACAACTTTTATTTAATAAGAATCATCTTTTTAGTATCAACATAGTTCTCAGTTTGCAGCTGATAGAAATAGACACCACTTGGGAGCCCACCTGCATTAAACTTTATTTTATATCTTCCGGCAGGTCTTTCTTCATCAACAAGTGTGAGTATCTCTTTACCAAGAATATCATAAATTTTTATTGTTACGTGCCCCTGGGTAGCCAGCTGCCAACTGATGATTGTTGTCGGATTGAAAGGGTTAGGATACGGGTTATCTAAATAAAATTCTTTCGGTAAAAGATTAATTTCATTCCCCACACTAACCGGCTGCTGGAATAGCGTATCCCCGGCAAAGATCAACACAAATCCTAATCGACAAGCACCATGTGATTGTCCAACGCATATATCACTGAGACCATCCCCGTTTACATCACCAACTTCTGCTATTAGCCTGCCGTATCCTTCATAAGTTCCTCCCCAATACTGTTTAGGTACTTCGGGCATTGGGCTACCGCCTAACCAGAGACGTGCCTGTTCAGGTCCACCAAAAGTGGTTCCTGCAAGCAAGTCATTATAAGTGTCGCCGTTAACATCTCCAGGGGATATCAAGTTAATAATTGCATTATTTTGGGTATTAAGTCCAACATCAGGTATTGTATCTATTGGTATGCTTCCATATAGTATAGAATTCAGATAATAGTACGGATAAAAATTACTGTATGAACTAATTCGTATATCATCCCTTCCGTCTCCGTTTATATCTTCTATTATTCTAAAACGTGTTGGATTAAAAAAGTGTTCATTCTTATAGTATGTAACAAAAGGTTCTGTATTCCACTCGCTGTTGCCTTTAAAGAATTTGATGAATAGATCAGAAAAATCTGTCTTTGAGCCTGTGATTGCTAAATCAGTTAATCCATCTCCATCCAAATCTCCTGAAGAAAATGTAAAACTATGTTGTAAAAATTCATTTGCTAATGTGTCGCCTTTTATTGTAGCAATTGGAATTGTATCGAGTTCAGGATAGGTGTCGAAAATGTAAAAAATACCATATTGCTTAAAGCCATAGAATGGATAGTCCGGATCATTAATAACCAACTCCTCATATCCATCACCATCAAAATCTTTCAATACACTTGCAAGACTGAAGCGATATCCATTACCATCCGGTGATCCAAACTGTACATCCGGAATTGTGTCTAATAAACTCCCTCCGTAGTAAACATTCACCTTCCCTTTCTGGTTGGAACCTGCTACATCCTGGTATGTAATAACAATATCCTTTTTTATATCCCCATTTACATCTACTGCAACTATAGATCTCTGAAGTATATGAAACTCTAATTCAGGAATTGTATCCATTGGGCTACCGCCAAAGAATACATATACTTTTTTTTCATTGCAGTCGTAAATAAGTATATCATCATAGCTGTCGCTGTTCTGGTCGCCTAAGGCTACAACTCCATACTTATATGGTGATAAATACTTTTGAAAGATTAGTGAATCAAACTGGGCGTAGGTAGCAGTATACGGTGGCAAGCCAATAAAAAATATAAAAGCCCACAAAAAGTAACTAGATGATTTAGGTATAAATTTCAGCAGGAAGAGAAAATAACATTTTTTCAATTTGAAATTACTTAGAGACATACCCGCATCCTCTCTTAGTTTTACAATTCCATAATAGTGTTATTATTTTATAATGTCAACAAAAAATAAAAATCTAAAAAAATCTTATTGATTACTATCAATGTCATTGGTAAACAATTACTTTGCATATAATTTTGAGCAAGTAGAGTTGGTCTATTTGTTTAATTAGGATAAGCATAGTTCCCTCAACCATCTACAAGAAAAGAACAGGGTATAAGACTCTAAGTAAATTTTCTTAAATTGCAATTCAAATCATCTATATTTAACTTTATTTGCTTTTTTTAATAGAGAATAGTTAAAATATGCTAAAAATAATAAGAAGGGAATTGGCCATAAAACCGGAAAAGGT
>CBEPPX010000478.1:0-2219 GCA_965511205.1 uncultured Ignavibacteriales bacterium
GGTACAAATAAAGGAATTAATAAATTAAATCCAAAGACAGGAATTATTACTCATATCTTTGAAAATCCAAGCGATCTCTTTGGGTTGAGGTCAAATGATATTAAAGAAGTATTAATGAGTAAATCAGGTGACCTTTGGGTTGCATTACAATCAGGTTTACAACTTTATAACATTGAAGAAAATCGATTCTATAGTTTTGATCTGGATACTAACAGTGTAGAAGATGAATCAATAAACGGTATTTACGAAGATCAATTGGGAACACTTTGGTGCCGCACCCATAGTTATGGTTGTTTTGCTTTAAAGATAAAGGATTATGTAATAGAAAGTGTGAAGCATTATACCCATAATCCCAAAAATAGAAATAGTCTAAATAGTGATATGGTGTCAGATATAATCCGTCCTCAGGTTATTGATACTAATGCCGCATGGTTCGCAACCGATGTTGGATTGGATCGTTTGGATTTAACTACAGAAACATTTACCCATTTTTACGTTGAAGATGGTTTGCCAAAAAATGATATATTGAAATTATTAGAGGATGATGAAGGGAATATTTGGTGTGCTTGCGAACACGACATTGCGATCTATGATATCAGAACCGGAGAAATAAGAGGTTACAGCGATAGTGATGGTTTACCTTTTAACGGTTTTGGTGACAGACCACAGCAAGACTGCAAAACTTCCGATGGACAATTGATTTTTGGCGGTAGCGATGGAGCAATTGGATTCTATCCGGAACACTTTAAGAAAAACATAGTAGCACCTCAAATCTATTTAACTGAGTTTAAGATTTTCCACGAGAGTATTAAGCTGGATACATCGATACAATTTATCAAAAGGATTGAACTCACCTACGATCAAAACGTTTTTTCTTTTGAATTCGCTGCATTGAATTTTACCAATTCAAAAAAAAATGAATATGCATATAAATTGGAGGGACTGTATGAAGATTGGATACATGTTGGTAATGAAAGAGTTGCAAGTTTTGCAGGTATAGAACCCGGAGAATATATTTTCCGTGTGAAGGGATCAAATAATCACGGGGTGTGGAATGAAACTGGTGCATCAGTTATGCTGATCATTACACCACCATGGTGGGCATCCATCTGGGCATATATATTCTATGCAATTATAGCTCTCAGCTTCATTTATTATACCTGGAAACTTCAGCTTAAGCGAATAAGAATTAGACACGACTATGAAATAAGCAAGTTCGAAGCTGATAAAATGCACGAAGTAGATGATTTGAAGAGCAGGTTCTTTGCAAACATATCTCACGAGTTTAGAACGCCACTTACTTTGATTTTAGGTTTGGCTAAAAAAATTGTCGAGAAATCAAAAGACAATACTTCGAAAGAAGACGCCAGCGTAATAAAGAGAAACGCAAACAGACTACACGGATTAGTAAATCAATTACTTGATTTATCTAAGCTTGAATCCGGGAATATGACCTTACGAACCTCTCCTATAAATATTATCCCATTGCTTAAAGGATTAGTATTATCATTCGCTTCATTTGCAGAGAGGAAAAGAATTACACTAAAGTTTAATTCAAGCGATGAAGAAGTAGTTGCATACTTAGACAAAGATAAAATTGAGAAGATTGTCACCAACCTTTTGTCAAATGCATTTAAGTTTACACCTCAGGGAGGGAAAATAGAATTTGGTGTGAAGAAATCGGATATCAATGTTGAACTCACAATATCAGATACAGGAATCGGAATTTCTAAGGATAGGATTGATAAAATATTCGATCGTTTCTACCAGGTGGATAGCAGTCACACAAGAGAGCAGGAAGGAACAGGACTTGGTTTAGCACTAACGAAAGAGTTAGTAGAAGTGCATAAAGGACAGATAAAAGTAGAGAGCAGTGAAGGGAAAGGCAGCACATTTACAGTCACTCTTCCATTGGGGAAAGATCATCTAAATCCTGAAGAAATTATTGAAGGTAAATTGGAAACAGAAAAATTTGCTTCTGAGGATGTTGAGTTAAGTCAGGAATTAGAAGATCGAAAGGTAAAATCAGACATCGAAGTAATAACAGAAGAGGGAAAATTATTATTGCTGATAGTAGAAGATAATGCCGATGTAAGAAATTATATAAGGGGTAATCTTGAAGGAGATTATAGAATACTTGAAGCAGTAAATGGAGAAGATGGATTAAATCAGGCAATAAGCCATATTCCGGATTTGATAATCAGTGATGTAATGATGCC
>CBEPPX010000479.1:0-2216 GCA_965511205.1 uncultured Ignavibacteriales bacterium
GAGTACGATATTGCAGGTACCATCGTTGGCGTTGTAGAGAAAAATAATATAATTAATGGAAGCAAAATAAGTAAAGGTGATGTTGTTATTGGATTTAATTCAAACGGGCTGCACACAAACGGTTATTCTCTTGCAAGAAAAGTATTGCTCGATAAATTTGATATTAATGCTAAAGTAGATTCGCTTAACCTTCCATTAGGTGAAGAGCTGTTAAAAACTCATAAGTCTTATTTAAAATTGATAAGAACGTTAATAGAATCCGTTGATGTAAAAGGATTTTCGCATATCACCGGCGGAGGTATAGAAGGTAACACGAAAAGAATAATACCTGATGGGTTAATGTTGAAAATAAACTGGAGAAGCTGGGAAGCGCCGGCAATATTTAAATTGATCCAGGAAACCGGGAATATAGATTCTACGGAAATGAGAAAAGTATTTAACCTTGGTATAGGGTTGGCTGCTGTAATACCAAGGGAACAGGAGGAGCTCGCTTTACAGCTTGCACTGGAATTAAGTGAGCAGCCACTAATAATCGGTGAGATAGAATAATTCATCATTCAAAATCTATTTTGATTTTATGTTTGTAGATACACACGCACATCTTTTCTTAAATAATTTTGACGGCGAAGTTGACCAGGTGATTGACAGAGCAGTTAATGATGGCATAGATCATATTCTTGTTCCATCAACTGATTTAAAAACTGCCGAGCAGGTTGCTGAATTAACTGAAAAGTATGATATTGTTTACGGTGCGGTTGGCGTTCATCCACACGATACGAAAGAGTGGGATAATTCCTGGCTGGAAAAACTTGAAGAGCTATGTAAACTTGAAAAAATTGTTGCAATCGGAGAGATCGGATTAGATTATTATTATGATTACTCTCCAAAAGAGAAACAGCTTGAAGCTTTTAAAGCTCAGATTGATTTAGCCCTTAAACTTAACCTTCCCATAATTGTGCATAACAGGGATTCGGATGACGATTTGATGAAGGTTATTGGCGAGTATTGTTCATCAGGCTTAAAAGCACAGTTTCATTGTTACAACAGCACAACAGAAAATGCAAGAGAACTTATCAATATGAATTATATGATCTCCTTTACCGGGAACATAACTTTTAAAAAAGCTGATGAGTTAAGAAAGCTGGTAAAAGCAGTAGGATTGAATCACTTGCTGCTTGAAACCGATTCTCCTTTTATGACCCCCGTTCCACACAGGGGCAAACGCAACGAACCATCCTACATAAAATTTGTTGCAGAAAAAATTGCTGAGATACATAAAACCGATGTAAAAGAAGTTGCACGTTTAACTTCACTTAATGCTTTTAAATTATTTGGAATAGGGAAGAAAAAAGAAACAGTTTACACTTACCAGATTGGTGATTCATTATATATTAATGTTACAAACCGATGCAATGCTCATTGCTCATTCTGTACAAGAAAGGAAGACCCGGTTATACATGGCTATAACCTGGGAATGGAAAAGAATGAAGAGCCTGAGCCGGAAGTTTATATCAGTGAGATTGGAGATCCCAAAAGATTTAAAGAAATTGTTTTTTGCGGTTATGGTGAACCCACAATAAGGTGGAATGTGATAAAAGAGGTAGCTAAAAATGTTAAAGCTAAAGGCGGAAGAACAAGGTTGAATACCAACGGACATGGCAATTATATAAATAAAAGAGATATCACTCCCGAATTAAAAAACCTGATCGATGTTGTTTCAGTAAGTCTAAATACATTCGATCCTAAACAGTACGCAAAAATTATGGGGCTCGATACAGCGCTTTACAACGAAATGATAAACTTTACACGCCAGGCAAAACAATTTGCTGAAAAGGTTGTTATGAGCATCGTAACAATTGATGAAGTTGATATTGAAAAAGCCAGGAAGATTGTGGAAGATAAGATCGGAGTTGAGTTTAGAGTTAGGGAACATTTTTAAAGATTGCGCTGCCTGGTAAAACATAAAATTGAATTTAGCTCCTGCATTTTTTTAATTTCACTTTTTCTTTTTAACACTTCACTATTTGCACAATCAGGCGTTAATCAGCTTGAAACCGATATTAATAATATTATTGATGATCCATTCTTCGAAAGTTCGATTATCTCAATCGATATTTTTAATCTTACAGATAATTTACCCCTTTACAAAAAAAACAACAGACTTCTTCTTCATCCTGCATCAAACATGAAAATCCTTACTTCGTTTGCAGGATTGC
>CBEPPX010000480.1:0-2206 GCA_965511205.1 uncultured Ignavibacteriales bacterium
GTAAAAAAGAAGTTTGGAACTGGATACCAACTGCACAAAAGGTAATTAAAATTCCACCTTCGATGATGCTGCAATCATGGATGGGATCGGATTTTTCTAACGACGACCTGGTAAAAGAATCATCTTTAGTAAATGATTACACACACGCTATTGTTGGTGAGGAAAAATTTATCGGTTATGATTGTTATAAAATTGAATCTATTCCAAACCCTGATGCAGGGGTGGTTTGGGGAAGGTTATTAACATGGATTTCTAAAGAAGAATACTTCCAGCTTAAGGTAGAATTTTATGATGAAGATGATTTTATCGTAAAAAGTTACCTTGGTTCCGATATAAAAGAGATGGGCGGAAGAACTATTCCAGCACACTGGGAAATGGTTCCGGTTGATAGACCCGGTGAGAAAACCATCTTTGATTACCATGAGATTGAATTCAATTATAGTGTTAAAGAATCATTTTTCTCTGAACAAAACATGAAACGGGTAAGATAAAATGAAAACGTATTTTCATTTAGCATGGAGAAATCTCTGGCGCAATAAGCGCCGAACTTTAATTGCATCTGCGTCTGTATTTTTTGCTGTTTTCTTTGCGCTGGCAATGCGCTCGATGCAGGAAGGTTCATACGATTATATGGTTGATGCTTCGGTAAGTATGTACACCGGTTATATCCAGGTTCATGCAAAGAACTATTGGGAAAAGCGCTCGATTGATAAAAGCATGGAACTATCTTCAACAAAGATTGAACAAATAGGTTCAATAAAACACATCACGCTTATTACTCCACGGTTGGAATCATTCAGTTTAATATCGTACGGCAATGTTACAAAAGTTGCATCCGTTGTTGGGATTGATCCTGAAAAAGAAAATTTAATGACCGATTTGAAAAGCAAACTTATTTCTGGAGTCTATCTCGCCGATAATTCAGAAGGAGTAATGATTGCGGAAGGACTTGCAAAATCATTAAAAGTTGAAATTGGAGACAGCATTGTTCTCTATGGGCAGGGTTATCACGGTGTTACAGCAGCTGCGCAGGTTCAGGTTGATGGAATAGTTAAGTTTACTCTTCCAGCACTGAACAAATCAATGGTCTATCTAAGTTTGGAATATTCTCAATGGCTTTATTCGGCACCAAACAGAATTACCTCGCTTTCTTTAATGATAGATGAAGCGAGTGAATTAAATGAAGTTCACTCGGATGTTAGCAATTTATTTGACGAAAAATATGAAGTGATGACCTGGCCGGAATTGATGCCTGAGCTTGTTCAAGGGATTGAAGTGGATAATGCCGGTGGAATAATTATGCTGGGAATTCTATACGTAATAATTGGTTTTGGAATATTTGGAACAGTTATGATGATGACTGCCGAGAGAACAAAGGAGTTTGGAATTTTAATTTCTGTTGGAATGAAAAAATGGAGATTGGGTTTTGTTTCTTTGCTCGAATCACTTTTTCTATCGTTTATTGGAGTTTTAGCAGGAATAATTGTAAGCATTCCAATCTTGTATTACTTTTATAAAAATCCAATTCCACTAACTGGTGAAATGGCAGAGTTAATGTTAAAGTTTGGCTTGGATCCAATTGTACCGTTCAGGTTTGCACCAAACATTTTTATCGATCAGTTTTTAACCGTGATTTTCATAGCTATGATTTCGGCGCTTTACCCGCTATCATTTATTAGAAAATTAAATCCTGTTAAGGCTATGAGAAAATAATTTATCCGCCCGGCGGAAAGGAGTTAGAAAATAATGTTACTTGCTCTTGCATGGAAAAATATTTGGCGTAATAAGAAACGAAGCTTAATAATTCTTGTTGCTATTACTTTGGGTTTATGGGCAGGATTATTTTCAGTCGCAATAATGATCGGTTCGTGGGATACAACTGTAAACTCAACGATTGATAGAAACCTAAGTCATATTCAAATTCATACTAAAGAGTTTAAGGATGAAAGTTTAATTTCTTTCTACATTCCTGCTGGAAATAAATTGGCAGATGAGATAAGCGAACTTAATGAAGTTAAAGATGTTTCTGCACGAGTTTTAATTGAAGGAATGGCATCTTCCCCAAGCTCTTCGCGTGGAGTTAATATTATTGGTATTGATCCTGATCGCGAAAAAAATGTAACAACCATTGTAAATTACATGGTGGAAGGAGAATACTTTAACGGGATAAAAAGAAATCCAATTCTTGTTGGTAAGAAGCTCGCTG
>CBEPPX010000481.1:0-2203 GCA_965511205.1 uncultured Ignavibacteriales bacterium
TAATTGCTGGCGCTGAATTTTCCTTCGACATCGAAGCAAAAATTCTATACGATGCAGAACCACCTCAACATTCACTTGATTATTTTCAGAATATTCTTGATGAGCTGGATAAGATAGTCCCCGGTGAAGGGAATCTTTCAAAAAGAATTGATAATTTCAGAAAACAGTTTATTATTCCTGAAGAAAATCTGGATAAAGTTTTTATCACTGCAATAAATGAATGCCGAAACAGAACCTCCAGAAATATTGAAATGCCAGAAGGAGAAAATTTTAAAGTCGAATATGTTAAAGAAAAACCATGGGGAGCTTATAACTGGTATAAGGGAAATTGTTTTAGTGTTATACAAGTAAACACCGATTTACCCATTTACATAGATCGTGCAATTGATCTTGCAGCACATGAAGGATATCCAGGACATCATGTTTATAATACATTACTTGAAGAAAATCTCACAAAGCGTAAAGGCTGGATGGAGTTTTCGGTTTACCCGCTCAATAGTCCTATGTCGCTAATCGCTGAAGGTACGGCTAATTTTGGAATCGAAATGATTTTTTCTAAAGATTCCAGGAAAATATTTGAAAAAGAAGTATTATTCCCGCTGGCAAACCTGGATTCCAGCAAGACAGATCTATACTATAAAGTAATGGATCTTACTGATAAACTCGACTATGCAGGCAACGAGGCAGCCAGAAATTATCTTGATAGAAAATGGAACAGGGATGAAACCATTGATTATTTGATAAAATATTCTCCTCGCTCAAAAGAGAAAGCAATTAAATCAATTGAGTTTATCGAAAATTATAGATCGTACGTAATTAATTACAATCTAGGGAAAGATATTGTTAAGGAATATATTGAAAGAAACGGTGGAACTGCAGACAATTCTGAAAGAAGATGGCAACTATTTGAAGAATTATTATCTACTCCTCAAACACCATCAGGGTTGATGGAATAACTACTTTAATTTTTCTTTTAAAATTTTATTCAAACTGTTGAATGAATTATCGTTTAATGAAACTTCATTAAAGATTTTTTTTATTAAATCTTTATTAATCCTTTCAAAATCTTTTTCGCGCGGGGCGATTAATAGCCCTCCTAAATCAACCGCAGCAGGACTGATTAATAGCCTATCTTCGCCCTTGCTAAAAAATAATTCCGGTCTATGCTTATCTCTTAAGAAAGATATTAAGCTCCAACCATATTCAGCATTATAAGTGGAAATAATATTAAACATTGGCTCAGTGCTTGTAGAAGAAATTTCAGCATAAGCTTTGTAGAATATTTTAAACGCTTTAATAATTTTCTTCTCTTTTGTTGATTCGATAATTAAGAATCTGCGCACTCCGTCATCTACACTGGTTACCATTAACTCCTCATCTTCCAAAATGAATTTGCCGTATTCATTCTTTAATTGATGATAATCATCTTCAATTGGCATAGAGTTTTTTCTGACTGCCTGGAAGTGAAAATGATCGGGGGCTGATGCACCGCAAGCGGGACCGTTGTAGATAAGAGAGTAGTCGCTTGAAAGTTGTTTTGTAATTTCCAGCATTCCTTCTAGGTGATTTAGAATAAATTGAGGTTCGTGCTGCACCGAACTAATTGTAAAATGCTTTGGAAAAATCGGGAATGGGTTGCAAAGAAGTAAGTATTTATCAGCAAGTAAAATTCCCTGCTGAGGATCAGGTAAATTTTCAACACATAAAAAACAGGCTCTGTTATTTATCGATACATCATCAGTTTTTGCGGAAGATGATTTAATCCTGCCGGGGTTGTATTGTACTTTTATTTTAGATCCATCAAATCGGAACTCTTTTATTTTCACATCATCAAGAGCATCATATCTTTCCTTTAATAAACTCCACTTTTTCAGTTGTTGTTCAAATAAAATCGATATTGCCTTACCATATTCCTCTTCTCTAATATAAAAATCAATATCGCTGTTATGTATAATTTTATTTTTTATCAAAGTTTATATTTGCCGATTTGCTTTAAAACGATTTAGTTCTTGCCTTGTTTTAATTTCTTCAGACCTTATCAGATCTTTATAGGAGTTGTTTATATTCTCGTGCTCGATCGTTAAGGAAGCATCCGTGTTTCCTTCCCACCTCCGGCAAATATAAACAGGTTCATAAATTCTACCGATTTTGTACTCTCTGCATACTGCAAGTCCAACGGCATAATCTTCGCCGTAACTTACAT
>CBEPPX010000482.1:0-2200 GCA_965511205.1 uncultured Ignavibacteriales bacterium
TCTCTCCAAAAAGGGAATTTTTGATGAAGTACTTCTAAGAGCTATGAATGAAGTACAGCGGGAAAAGTTCATTCCTTCAGGTGTACACGCGCATGCATACAAGGATATTGCTTTGCCAATTGGATACGGACAGACAATTTCACAGCCATATACAATAGCTATTATGACCCAGGCGCTAAAAGTAAAAAAGGGAGATAAGATACTTGAGATTGGGACTGGCTCAGGTTACCAGGCAGCACTCTTATATGCTATGGGTGCAAAAGTTTTCAGCATCGAAAGGCATTTTGAAATTTTTAATAATGTACTAAAACTATTCGATAAGCTAAGCATACGAGTTCGTTGTAAACAAGGAGATGGAACTTTGGGATGGGATGAGTACGCACCATTTGATGGAATAATAGTTACAGCAGGATCGCCGGGTATTCCCGATTCACTTAAGCAACAGTTAGAAATTGGAGGAAGAATGGTGATACCGGTGGGTGATAAAAATTCTCAAACGTTAAAAGTAATTACTAAAATAGATAAAGAAAATTTTCAGATTGAGGAAATACCGGAATTCGCATTTGTTCCTTTAATTGGAAGAGAAGGTTGGAAAGATCAGTAATCGTAATTGTAGGACCTACCTGTTCAGGTAAAACCCACCTTGGAATAATGCTTGCAAAAATTCTAAACAGCGAAATATTATCTGCAGATAGTAGACAATTCTATAAAAAATTAAACATTGGCACAGCAAAACCGAACGAAAAACAACTTGCCGAAGTAAATCATCACTTTATAAATATTCTTGAACCAGCTGAAGTTTATAATGTGAGCGATTTTGAAAAACAAGCTGATGAATTAATTGAAAACTTATTTAGCAGATCATTAATCCCAATTGTAGTGGGCGGATCCGGTTTGTATATAAAAGCTCTTGTTGATGGTATTTTCGATACTGTTGATAAAGATTTTGAATACAGGGAAAAACTATTAAACTACAAAAATCAATTTGGAAATGAATACATATATAGCTTATTGAAAAAAACAGACCCGGTTAGTGCGAACAAGATGCTCCCACAAAACTGGAAAAGGGTAATGAGAGCCCTGGAAGTTTATCATCTTTCAGGCGAACCAATCTGGAAACATCACCAAAGACAGAAAAAAGAAAAGAATTATAGTTTTATTCAAATTGGATTGAACTGGGAAAGAAAAAATCTCTACAAAAATATAAATGAACGTGTTGATAATATGATTGAGGATGGATTACTTAAAGAAGTAGAGGGGCTTTTAGCAGATGGATACGACAAAGAGCTTAATTCTCTAAACACTGTTGGTTACAAAGAGATAATTTCTTTTTTGAATGATGAGATATCAATTGAACGAGCAATAGAATTAATTAAAAGAAATACCCGAAGATATGCAAAAAGACAGATGACCTGGTTTCGTAAAGATGATAGAATTGAATGGTTTGACCTTGATGAGCAAAGTGAATTGGAAAATATTTCAAAAAAAATAGCAAACCGTTTTAAATAATTTAAACTTAATTATTGCCTGGTCTTTAACACCAAGTTAAATATCAATATATTCGTATAGTAAAATTTTACAAAATAGGTACGAAGTACCTTTTAAGATTCTTAAAATGTTATTTAAGAAGATCATCAAAATAAGTTCTTCCAATTTTTCCTAATAAAGAAAGGGAACAAAAAATGATTGGAATTGTTGGATATGGTTCATACCTGCCGCGTTACCGCATTAAAGTAGAGAGCATTGCAAAAGAGTGGGGCTCTGATCCTGAAGCGTTAAAAAGAGGATTACAGCTTTTTGAAAAAACAGTACCGGGAATGGATGAAGATACGATTACCATTTCGGTTGAAGCTGCTAAGAATGCATTAAAGCGTGCAAATATTAATCCTAAAGAAATAGGTGCTCTTTATATAGGATCTGAATCTCATCCATATGCAGTTAAGCCTAGTGGTACAATTGTAATTGATGTTCTGGGAATAGGGCCACATGTTCATGTTGCAAGTTATGAGTTTGCTTGTAAAGCGGGCACTGAAGCAATGTACAATGCTTATGCGCTTGTTAAAGCAGGTGAAATGAAATATGCAATGGGAATTGGTGCAGATACTTCACAGGGCGCCCCGGGGGATGCTTTAGAATATTCTGCTTCAGCAGGAGGAGCAGCATTTATAATGGGTAAAAAGAATGTTGTTGCAGAAATTCT
>CBEPPX010000483.1:0-2197 GCA_965511205.1 uncultured Ignavibacteriales bacterium
GAAACAGGGTACATTGAAAATGCTACTGCTGCCTTACCGCTGTTCACAAGTTTTTCGAGTTCCTGTGTCCCGCGTATTCCCCCTATAAAATCTATCCTGTTGCTTGTTCTTTGGTCTTCGATTCCAAGTATTGGATTCAGCAAAAAATTCTGAAGAATGCTTACATCAAGTTTTTCTCCAACCGAAGTTGCTGCATCAACTTTACTGATTGTTTCATCCGATGGTTTTAAACTGAACCACTCATTATCAATGTACATTCCAAAACTTCTTTTTGCAACTGGTTCTTTACTATCGGTTTTTTCTATTTCATAACTCTCTTTTATTTTATTAATAAATTCTTCTTTGTTGTATTTGTTAAGATCAAGTACAACCCTGTTGTAAGGAAGAATTTTCAACTGATTAGCCGGAAAAACAACGGCGATAAAATAATTATATTCTTCATTCCCGGTATGATTTGGGTTGGAATGTCTTTTCTCCTCCCTGGCTCTGCTGGCACTTTTTGCGCGGTGATGTCCGTCCGCAACATATATTTTCTCCTGTTTGCTAAACTCTTCGATTAATGTATTGTTGTATTCATCAGGTAAGAGCCAAACCGTATGCTGAATACCATCCGGTGAAGTAAAATTATATTCCGGTTCTGTTTCCTCTATCGTTTTATTAACCAGGTTATTTATTGCATCAGCTCCACGGTATGTTAAAAACACTATTCCTGTTTGTGTTTCAGTAGTTACTATATGATTTGTTCTGTCGTCCTCTTTTACTTTACGTGTTTTCTCATGCTTAAGTATAATATCATTATCATAATCATCAACTGCAAATGTTGCTGCGATGCCTACTTGCGCGCGCCCATCCATTACCAGGCGGTATAAATAAAAATGGGGCTTATCATCTTCATTTAAAGAGCCATTCTTTTTTAGTTTTGCAATATTCTCTTTTGCTTTTTCATAAACTTCTTTTGAATATGGATTTACATCATCAGGCAAATCAATTTCTGATCTTGTAACCTTTAAAAAACTTAAATCGTTCTTAGCTGCAAGTTCCTTTGCCTCTTTTCTGTTCACAACATCGTAGGGCACGCTTGCAATTATATGTGCGTTTTCCTTTTGGGGTCTTAATGCATTAAAAGCTTTTACCGTTGCCATATTATCCTCTTTTATCCGTATAAATGTTTTTAAAACAGGTTGTTTAAAATCTGCAAATTCAGGACAATAATCCACCTTTTTAATAGATTTATTACAAGTTATTAATTATAGAGCTATTAATTCATCAAAATAATTTGTTTAATAAGAGCAGTAGGATCATTATTTTAACATCATATTTTCAAGAATAATACCATAACAGGTTATGAAGACTTTAATTAAGACAATATTATCAGTTACAATTATATCCTTTTTTGTTTCCTGCGGGACTGAAAAACCATTAAACTTAACTGATGCCAGGAGTGAAGTTAAAGAATTTTATGAATCGGGCAGGTATGATGAAGAGCTGGATGAAGTTATAAAAATTGCGCTGGAACAATTTGGGAAAGTAGAGTTTAAAGAAAACTCCGTTGTAATTTTTGATGTGGATGAGACAGTGTTGAACAATTATGGTTTCGCCGAACTGATGGGTTTTGGTTACGTTTATGTGATGAACAAAGAATGGAACGCCGAAATGAAAGCCCCGTCAATTCCGCAGGTGAAACAGCTTTATGATTTTCTTGTTTCTAAAGATGTAAACATAATTTTTCTTACCGGAAGGAATATCCCAGAGTACGAGGCAACTTATAAAAACTTAAAACAAGAAGGCTACGAAGTTTTTGATACTCTAATTACCCAAAGAGAGCATGAGTATGAACTTACTGCGCAGGAGTTTAAAAGTTCTAAACGAAAAGAACTAACCGAAAAAGGATATGAAGTTATTGGAACAGTGGGAGACCAGTGGAGCGATTTAAATGGAGAATACCACGGTATACAGGTTAAAATTCCCAATTATTTATATTTGATTGAGGATTGAGTTCGAGGTATTTGTAAAAGTATATAAAATAACCACTTCTTAAATTTCATTATATTTGCACTTCACATTTATTCAATATTTTAATGACTGATAACCTTCAAAAAGAAATACCTAAAGCATACGATCCATCCCTTGTAGAGGATAAATGGTACAAGTACTGGCTGGACAATGATATTTTTCATTCAGAGGTAGATGAAACAAA
>CBEPPX010000484.1:0-2192 GCA_965511205.1 uncultured Ignavibacteriales bacterium
TCACCAATTTTTAATTTTAAATCGGGAAACATTTTATTCAAAATTGAAGATTTACCAACTCCCGATTGACCCCAAAACAATGATTTATTTCCACTTAACATAGATTTAATTTCATCAATATTAATATCACTAACAACACTTGTAAGAAGAAGAGTGTAGCCGATATTGTTGTAAAGTTTCTGCCATTGCTGCGATGAATCATCATCAGCCAGATCAATCTTATTAATTACAATTACAGCTTCCAGGCTGGAACTTTCTGCAGATACAAGAAACCTATCAAGAGTTTTGTTATTGAAATTTGGTTCGTTAACACTTGTAACAATAAAAACTTTATCAATATTAGCTGCAATTACCTGTTCTAATCGCTCACCCCTGTAACTGGCACCTTTAATGCGCGGAGCTTTCCTGGAAATATAATTCCTTCTCTCTTCAATCGAATTAATTACCCCGGTTCCATCTTTATTAAAATCGTAATTTACAACATCGCCAACAGAAGCAAAATCTGTATCGAATAGTTTATCTTTTTTAAGATTGAATTCTTTTTTTAATTTTCCGCGAATTGAACATCGAATAATTTCTTCAGATTCCACAGTTAGAACGTAATGATCTTTGCTTTCTATTTTTGTAATAGTGCCTTTAATGATTTTCTCACAAAATAATTCAATAAAATGTAAAAATAAGATGCTTGAAAGAATGTTTCAAATATAAGCTATTAGATAAGAAAAAGAGATGAGTCCTAGATTCTTGATTATCTCAAATCAGAATATTTATCAAAATTTAAGTTATGATGTAAAAATCAATAATCTAAATAATAGTGGGTTAATTTGCTCAGACTTAAATCTATAAACCAGTTGAAAAATTAAGGATCAAATGATTAACATATATATCCTGGTAAGTTCTGGATTCATTCACTCCGTAATTATCACCAAAATCTTGCCACCAACCAAATGCGTAACCTAGATCAATCATAAATATTCCACCAAGTTCAATTCCTGCACCAGCTGTCAGGTATTTTTTATCATATTCTGTAGGATCATTCGCAAAAGGCGATTGCAAATACATTCCGCCAATTCTTAACCACATTGGAAACGATGGAACTCTAAATTCTGCGCCAATATTGTAGTTTATTGCAGTTCTGAATAAATTTTCAATTTCTCTGTTTCTGGCAATCCTGTATTCCGTTGTGAATCCATCTTTGAATTCCATATCTGAATAATTTATCAGCTTAACGTCAGCACTTACACTTGCAACGGCAAATGCAATTGCCGCGCCAAATGAATATTCAAAAGGAGTTTTTATTTCATACTTTATATTATCAACAATTTTAGGATTTAATTCATAACCTACACCTGTTCCAAATTCACTCCACGAATCAACATAAAAAGTTTCTTTAATTGTATAGAAACTTGGAAACTTTAATGTAGTCCCAAACTTTATAAAATCTTTCCAGTTATATAATATTCCTATCTTTGCATCCCAGCCGGAAAGATCCCATTCAATTAAATCGTTAATGTAAAAAGATTGAAAATCTCTTGTGGTTGGATCACCGGGAACTAGTTCAAGGTTTATACCATAAATATCCCTCGTGTCATCTTCCCAGAAATCACTATTACTTTTATAATTTCCGGTTAAAATGTTAAATGTACCACCAAGCATTAAACCTTTTGCTATTTCTGTTGAACTTGAAAAAGACCAGTTACCCAGGTTGCCTTGTTTTATAATTTTTCCGCTCTGATTAAGCAATCCATTAATTAATGTAGCGTCCTTAATGTATTCATCAGTTACGGGATCACGAATTTCAAACGCGAGTCCTAATTCATTTGTAATTGGAACTTCATCGTTAAATTCACCCGTAACAGCTTGAATCATTGAATTATTATTTCCATTGAATCCGTTAAAATCCATTGTGCGGTTAAATTCTTTAACTCGGTTATAGCCAACAGCAAAAACCAGGCTACCCTGAACTGTTGGTACAGGATAAATAATACCAAATTGATTAAAATTAAATGAATTTCTATTAGCAGTTGTTGTATTATTAAAAAAAGTTGTTCGGTTGTCAAAATTATCAAGGTTAAAGCCTGCGTAAATTTGTAATTTATTTGCAAATCCTAAACCTGCCGGGTTGAATAAAACACCAGAAAAATCATT
The DNA here is from genome assembly GCA_965511205.1 of uncultured Ignavibacteriales bacterium. GTDB lineage: Bacteria > Bacteroidota > Ignavibacteria > Ignavibacteriales > Ignavibacteriaceae > JAZGGS01. The sequence goes on from CBEPPX010000484.1 coordinate 2,149, forward strand.
ACTTCTAGCAGTGTAACTGTTACCCATTGAAAGAGCGCGAGCGC
>CBEPPX010000485.1:0-2191 GCA_965511205.1 uncultured Ignavibacteriales bacterium
GTCCTGCTTAAAAGTGTATCCCGCTCCTCATCGGTGGGCACTTGTTCAAAGCTAAAAGCTAAGTAAACTACACGGTAGTCAATAGTTTCAACTCTTAATCCACCTACCTTTGGTCCGGATAAATATTGAAAAATAGAATCGGCAAACATTGGATCGAATCGACTAATAACATCAGGATCTTTATCATAAATACTGTTGAAGACAAATGACATACCGTCTGATATTGGATCTCCAGCAAACCCATTCATTAGGAAGGAGAAGGAATTATCATCTATATAATTTGCATACAAATAGTTGTTATAAAAACTTTGTGCATGGTGGCTGAGCCCTGCGGTCTCCCATATATCTTCGCCAATATCCTGACCATTTAAAAACAACCTTCCGCCGTTATCTAAATAAGTTTCCAGGTGAGTAACTTCTTCAGGTAAAAATGCAGGCACAGCTACTCCACTTGACCAAGTGATAATATAGAAATTTGACAAATCAACAGTTGGATCTTGCAAGGCATTTCTGGAAATTACTCCGTAAGTTCCTGTGTGAACATTATCAAAAGAATTTGCTATGTATGAGCTGTTGCCTTCCTCGGTAGCATCAACAACAAGAAAATCATTACCTGATGTTGTAACATTCCGCATTACTACTGAGCCTTGGTTTCCCACATTATATTTTGATACAAAATCGAGTGTTGTTATACCGGCTCCATCGTAACCATCCGGATTAACATTAACTGTTATTACCGTTGAATCTCCTGAATTCACTTCAACGGAATCAGTTTGACCAAGTGGAAATGTACCGTTTTCAGTGGTAAATTCTAAAATCCACTCAGCCGGTCCATCAAAGGAAAGACTAATATCGTACTTATCGGTCAATAATCCTTCATTATAAATTACAGCATCAAAACTTACAGGAGTACTGTTATCACCAATAACATCTGGGCTTGTAGTGGCAATAGTAGCTACATAGTCTGGGGCTACTAATACCATTTCAACTGCTTGTTGAATTTCGCCGTTATAAAGTGGTGAACCCGCTTCAGTAACCATAACAACTATATCACAGTTATCCCAAACCATATCCGGTCCTGTGCCTCCTGGTGAAGGAATTGTGTGAGTAACAGTTTTAGTGATCTCATCATTCATATTCCAGGTACCATTTACGATTTCTTCACCAGTTGGTCCGTTCATCATATCGCGAACAACGTGATTATGAACATAATTACCTCCGCCAATGCAGGAGCTATTTCCAGCCTGGCTCCATACCATACCACTCTCTAATAAAATAACTGTGAACATATACTGTCCATTCAAATTTGTCAGGGCAGTAAAGTCAATAGTTGCATTAAACTCTCTCGTAAATGGGTTGAAGGTTCTGCTTACATCAATTGCAACAGTAGCGGGTACAGAATTTCTGGCAGTCATTTGACCCATCCATAAGCCACGGCTGTCCGGTGCGCCCGTCCTATCTGGTGTACCGGCTGGCCAAAACGGTGGACTAAGCATACCAATTACTGTATTACCAGAAAAGAATGAAAATGGATCAGATCCATTTGCGGGTCCATGATACCCAATCATGATTGCATTTGGAATTGCTGCAACAATGTCTTCCATAATATCATGACCACAGGGACACCAAGGACACCAGGTTCCAGTAAACTCTTCCAAAACCGGGTTCCGTTGTTGTGCAATTGCTTCATCTCCAAAATTAATGCTGAAGAGAAACAGAAGAGTTAACGAAATAGAAAGTAAAAGTTTTTTCATAACAATTTTCTCCTGTTAAATTGTGGTTTATAAAGTGTTTTTTCCTTGCTATTATTCAATATCGATATTAAAAATAAGTAATTAATCTTCTTTGCTCAATGTAAAAAGCTGCCATTCCGCAAAATAAGTGAATATGAGATGTGGCAGAGTTTTTACACTTCTTTTCCTGAAACATTTTTACTTAAGCAGACTCATTTTCCTAACCTGAGAAAAATTACCAGATATCATCTGGTATATATAAACACCTGAAGCATATTTTTCGGCATTAAACGCTAATTCATAAGTGCCAGGTTGTTTTACTTCATCTACGAGTGTAACAACTACTCTTCCCGTTAAATCAAATACTTTTATTCTCACAGGTTTTTCTTCAGGAACTGAATATTTTATTATTGTTGATGGATTAAATGGATTCGGATAATTTTGAAATAAATTAAATG
>CBEPPX010000486.1:0-2184 GCA_965511205.1 uncultured Ignavibacteriales bacterium
TAAAACAACTCGATTTCCTTGGTTCATACGAGTACTTTGATGCAATCGAAGTTGATGTTAATGGTCCTTTAACTTTTGATCTTGAACAAAACTATCCGAATCCATTTAACCCTTCAACCAATATTAAATTCAGCGTTCCTGAATCAGGAATTGTTCGATTAGCTGTCTATAATTTAATTGGAGAAGAAGTAGCAGTACTTGTAGATGGAGTTTCAGAAGCAGGTTTCTTTGAAGTTACTTTTGATGCTTCCTCACTGGCTAGTGGTACATACATTTACAAGTTACAATCGGGTAATAGTGTTGTAGCTAAAAAGATGTTATTGATGAAATAATCAATTAAGTAAACATCTTATTTTTAAGAGCCGCCTTGTGCGGCTCTTTTTTTACCTCCAAAATTAAATTTGCCAACTATTGTCTTCTAATAAATAATTTCTTATTATTTAATCGCGTTTCAACTCAGTTCATCTTTTTCTTATAAAAAGAAAGAATTGAGAAAAAATGTGAGAATAGTGTGAGATTAATAAACCTATTATAATTTTGATTTTTACAAGAGTAGTATGTTTTTTATTTTGATCTAATTAACTAACCCTATCATAAACAAAACCATGGAGGTTTTATGAAAACTTTACACTCTCTTTTTTCAAGTGTTTTTATTGCCCTAATATTTTCGGTGATGGCATATGGGCAGCCAATTATTTTCCAGGAGGATTTTGAAGCTTATACTGCCGGTGTGCAGCTTACACTTCAAAACTCCCTCGATTGGACTACCTGGAATAACGTTCCCGGTGATCCTGTAACAGATCCATTCGTATCAACAGATTTTGCTGCTAGCGGTGTAAATTCGGTTCTTATTGTTACCGATAACGACCTGGTACATGTAATTGCAAATTATACAACCGGTAAATATAGTCTCCGGTTTAAAATGTACATCCCCACGGGATTTGACGGATACTTTAATACTTTGCAGGAATTTCTTGGTGCAGCAACAGTAAATTGGGGAATGCAGGTTTATTTCTACGCAGGCGGTAATGGTAATATTGATGGTGGTGCAGCATTAGCTCAACCATTCACCTTTACACATGATACCTGGATGGACGTTGAGGTAATTGTTGATCTTGATACTGATTTTGCTGAATTTTATTTGAACTCAACATTAATTCACAGCTGGCAATGGAGTTTAGGCACCTTTGGAACTCCACAAATCAATCAATTAGGTGGAAGTAATTATTATGGAAATGATGACGTCAGTACCATTGAACCAGCAAAATACTATATTGATGATTATGTTCTGGAAGATTTACTTTGGGTTCCTGTAGAATTCACATCATTTACAGCAAATGTTAACACAAATGGAAACGTAGTTTTAGATTGGTCAACTGCTACAGAAATAAACAACCAGATGTTTGAAATTGAAAGAAAAGCTGAAAATAGCGAATATGTTACTGTGGGTTATATAAACGGCTATGGTACAACAACAGAACCACAGGAATATTCATACATTGATAAAACTGTTGAAACTGGTATTTATTTTTACAGACTGAAACAAATCGATTTCCAGGGTACTTATGAGTATTCTGATGTAATCGAGGTAGATGTTAATGGTCCTTCACACTTTGCATTAGGACAAAATTTCCCAAATCCATTTAACCCTTCAACACAGATTGAATTTAGAATTCCTGAAGCAGGATTTGTTAATCTTGCTGTTTACAATTTAGTTGGTGAAGAAGTAGCTCTTCTTGTAAACGGACAGGTTGAAGCAGGCATTCATGAGGTAACTTTTGATGCAAGTAATTTACCCAGCGGTGCTTATTTCTACAAACTTCAATCAGGTAGTAAAGTTGAAGTAAAGAAGATGTTATTAACCAAGTAAACTTCTATTCAATTCGATTAATTATAGAGCCGCTAAGTGCGGCTCTTTTTTTTTATCCCTTTTATAACTCTGTTGCAACAAATAGTTAATCCTATTATATTTGAGCCGCAAAATAAAGTTTTATTATTTTTGAATGCGGGAGTAGCTCAGTTGGTAGAGCATCACGTTGCCAACGTGAATGTCGCGGGTCCGAGTCCCGTCTCCCGCTCTGGAAATTCATTTCCCTCAAATAATCCACACTTAGTGGATTTTCTTTTTTAGGCGACGTGGCCAAGCGGTCTAAGGCGAAGGTCTGCAAAACCTTTATTCGTCGG
>CBEPPX010000487.1:0-2182 GCA_965511205.1 uncultured Ignavibacteriales bacterium
ATTAGAGATAAGCAGTACATAACTCCAGTGGGCTTTGCTTTGGATATTCACGATTTGCAAGTGATGGGAGATGGATCGTATTACGTTTTCGGAAGAGATCATATCACCATTGATATGAGCCAGTATGTTTCCGGCGGAGATACTGCTGCAATTCTTATAGCTCATACAATCCACTATATGGATGCCGATGACAATGAATTATGGAGATGGAATTCGTTTGATCATTACGATATTCTTGATGCTGATGAATCTGTTATCCTAACCAATCACACAATTGACTGGACACATTGTAATTCAATAGAAATTGATCCCGATGGGAATTTAATTATCTCAACAAGAAATTTTAACGAGATTACCAAAATAAGCAGGCAAACCGGCGAAATAATCTGGCGGCTTGGTGGAGAGAGAAACCAGTTCCAGTTTATTAATGATATCCGTGGCTTTGGAAGACAGCACGATGCAAGGATACTTTCAAATGGCAATCTTGCGTTATTTGATAATGGTCACATGCTTATTCCTCAATACTCGAGTTATGTTGAATATGATATTGATGAACAGAATTTTACTGCAACACTTATAAGAAGGTATTCACGTAATGGCACAATCTACTCTCAAACAAGAGGCGGTGTGCAGGAATTATCAAACGGGAATATATTTATAAGCTGGGATGACATAACAAATCCACTTGTTTCTGAAATTAACCTTGAAGATTCTACTATATATGAAGCAAGGTATGATAACTATGTTCACCATTACCGTGCATATAAATTCCCCTGGAAAACAAATCTTTTTTCCCCACAATACGATTCTCTGGATTTTGGAATTGTACCTGTTGGACAGTCTTTCAGCATTGATGTAAAACTATATAACAGGAAAGATGATATTGTATTTATTAATGAAGTATTTAACAGGGATTCTTCATTTTATGTTGATGAACTTCTTCCAATAGAAATTGCACCACACGATTTTGTGGAGGCGACAATAGTATTTGAGCCGATTGAAAGCGGAAGCTTTGCCGATAAAATAAATTTCAGATCTGTAACAGACACATTGCTCCTTGCCCGGCAGGTATTTGTTGAAGGAGCAACGCACCCTGTTTCTGTGGAGGAAGAAATAACAGAAGCATATAGTTATTCACTTTCTCAAAATTATCCCAATCCATTTAACCCATTTACAAATATTGAATTTCAAATATCAAATTTTGGATTTGTAAGTTTGAAGGTTTATGACATCCTTGGGAATGAAATTGCGACTTTAGTAGATGAAGAGTTGTTTCCAGGTGTGTATAATTTTGAATTCGATTTGAGGGCAGACGTAAGACCTGCACTTACGAGTGGAATTTATTTCTACCAATTAAGAACAGGAAATTTTATGCAAACAAAAAAGATGTTGCTGCTTAAATGATAGAGTCATTTCACTGAAGTTCTGCTTTGCGGATTGATGATTAATCGTCCTTACCAATTAACTCGAAAGCTCTCCCATAGCAGAGATTATTTTAAATTAACCCTACTGACTATTCTTAAAATGTCTTATTCCGCAACAATCAACATTTATTATCTAAGTTTGAGAAAATAAGCTGGTCTGGATATACCTTTAAAAGCTTAATTCCATACTTTTTTTAGGCACATCTATTGAAATTGGGTTACACATAATATTTTATTTTTTATTACAAAACGTCTATTTATCCATTTACAAATAGAAATGAAGGGAAACCTGAGGGGTAAATAAAATGGCTACAAAAGTTGCTATAATAATACTACTTATCTTACTTTCCATTCTTGTTATGCCAACCACTTTAGCACAATCGGATGAGGTTGCTTATAAGATATTAATTACCTTCTCTGAACCAATGTCAAAGGATGGAATATTCGACATCAACAATTACGAAGTTTTAGCCAACGATATTGTACCGGTTAAAATTTATAAAGTTGGTGTGGTCGAGAATGACACCGCAGTTGTACTGTACATTGAAAAGAATGACAAGTGGAAAAACTTTAGTATAAAAGTATCTAACCTCAAAGATCTGGCAGGCAATTTGCTGAATTATAATAAGAATTTTGCCGCAGTTGATCTTCAGGGGAATATTGAGTTTGGACAGAAATAACTTAACAAACAAACTAATCTTCCTTGTACCCACGACGTGATTCGAACACGTGACCTACGGTTTAGGAAACCGTTGCTC
>CBEPPX010000488.1:0-2172 GCA_965511205.1 uncultured Ignavibacteriales bacterium
TTTGGTTCATTTGTATCTCACGATTTGATGAAATCGTTAAACACTAAAATTTATTCTGAAGCTAAACGACTTGGTGTTAAATGGATTTTAGGAGGTGAGTGCGGTCATATGTGGAGGGTGCTCCATCAATATATGGATACTATGAACGGACCTGCTGATTTTCTTGAAGAACCGGCTTCACCTATAACCGGGACAAAATTTGAAAATGCTAAATCTACAAAAATGGTTCATATTTGTGAGTTTACTGCAGACTTGATAAAAAATAATAAACTAAAATTAGATAAAAGCCGCAATGACAATTGGAAGGTAACATTTCACGATTCGTGTAATCCGGCAAGAGCTATGGGGCTTATTGAAGAACCGCGTTATGTCATTAATAATGTATGCAACAATTTCTTCGAGATGCCCGAAAATACTATAAAAGAACAAACTTTTTGCTGCGGCAGCGGTGCAGGAATAGGAACTGATGAAAACCTGGAAATGAGATTGAGGGGTGGTCTCCCCCGGGCTAATGCTGTTAAGTTTGTTAAGGAAAAAAATGCCGTAAACTTCCTTGGCTGTATTTGCGCAATCGATAAAGCAACCCTGCCCCCGTTAATGGATTATTGGGTCGGTGGAGTAGAGGTTGGCGGTATTCACGAATTAGTTGGTAATGCTTTAGTTGTTAAAGGCGAAAAAGAAAGAACCACCGATCTGCGTGGAGATCCTTTAAATGGAAAAGATAGTTGAAAAATTTATTCTGATGCTTTAAGGATTTAACTATGTACGATTCAGGAAAAATACTTGTGGGAATAATTATTTTTATAGGATTGTTTACCTCTCCAATTTGGTATGATCTAGCAAGCGGGGAATCATCAAACAAGCCAAATATAATTTTACCTACAAATGAAGATATGAAAGAATGTGTTGCAAGTACCGAATATATGCGTGCTTCACACATGGATCTGCTAAATGAGTGGAGAGACGAAGTGGTAAGAGAAGGTAACAGAATATATACATCACCCAACGGGAAAGAGTTTGAAATGAGTTTGACTAAAACCTGTACAAACTGTCATTATAATAAAAAAGAATTTTGCGATCAATGCCATGATTATTTGGGCGTTACTCCGTATTGCTGGGATTGCCATGTTGAACCCCCAAAAACAGAGAGTGAATAATGGATGAAAACAGAAGAAAATTTTTAAAGTTAACAGGGTTAGGGGCACTTGGTCTTACAGCAGCTAAATATGCAGATCTTTTTGGCAATGCAACTCCAACCAAATTAGCTTTTGATGACAGTGATACAAAAATAAGATTTGCTATGGTAATAGACCTTAAAAAATGTTTGGCGAAAGAGGACTGCAAATTGTGTATTGATGCCTGTCATAAAACACATAACGTTCCTGATTTCGGGAATCCAAAAGATGAAATAAAATGGATATGGAAAGAAGAATATGAGCATGCATTTCCTAACAAGGAAAACTATTATTTAAAAGAAGAGCTAAAGCATGCAGACGTTCCTTTGTTTTGTAATCATTGTGATAATCCTCCCTGTACTAAAGTTTGTCCCACAAAAGCAACCTGGAAACGTGATGAAGATGGTATAGTAATGATGGATTGGCATCGTTGCATTGGTTGCAGGTATTGTATGGCTGCATGTCCTTATGGTTCAAGAAGTTTTAACTGGCGGGATCCAAGAACTCATATTAATGAAATTACTGATGAGTTTCCTACCCGCACAACAGGAGTTGTGGAGAAATGTACTTTTTGTGATGAACGAATTGCAAAAAACCTTTTGCCGGCTTGTGTAGAAGCGTGCACTGAGAAAGCATTGTTCTTTGGTGATTTAAATGACCGTAAATCAAATGTTAGACAATTATTAAAAGATAATTTTTCAATCAGGCGAAAACCAGGTTTAGGAACAGAACCTGAAATCTATTATATCGTGTGAGGTTTTTAAAATATGTTAGAGCATGTATTAAAGGGAACTAAAAATTATTGGGCTTGGATTTTTTTTCTTGCGGCAATAATAATAGTAAGCTTTTTCTTTTATTTAGAGCAAACCAGTTATGGCTTAGGGATAACAGGTTTAAGCAGGAATGTAACATGGGGATTCTATATTGCACAATTTACATTTTTAGTAGGTGTTGCAGCTTCGGGTGTTATGGTTGTTCTTCCATATTATTTACATGA
>CBEPPX010000489.1:0-2172 GCA_965511205.1 uncultured Ignavibacteriales bacterium
CCTGTGCATGTTGTTGGTGATGCCGATCAAGTCGGTGATGCAGTCTCGGCAATTCAAAGCGCTTATTTTACTTGTAAAGAATTATGAAAAGTTAAAATCAGAAGGAACTTGTGATGAAAAACAAAACAAAAATCGGAATTATAATTTGCGACAGTTACCGTAACTATACCGGTGGAAAATTTTTTAGAGCAATGCGAAAGCGAAATAATAACTTTGTTTTTAAAAAGAAATGTTACAAGACTATTTGAAATATTCTGGGGAAATCTTAAGTGATAGAAACTATATATTTATCGAAAATTTAATAGCTAAAGGAAAATTTAATTATGGAAAAGAAAAATCAGTCTATGCACAAATCAACCAAAGCAATTCATATTGGTAGTTTAAAGAAATCGGTATTCGGAGAAGTGTCAGTTCCAATTTTCCAGAGCTCTACTTTCTCCTTTCCCAGTGCGGAGGAAGGTGCTGCACGCTTTTCTGGAAAAAGTGATGGATTCATCTATACCAGAATGGGCAATCCCACTGTTCAAGCTTTAGAAGATAATGTCGCCTCTCTTGAAAACGGTTACGCCGGGATGGCTACTGCAACCGGTATGGCAGCAATTACTACTGTCTTCTTGGCTTTACTGCAGCAGGGCAACCATCTAATCAGCACTGCTTCGGTGTATGGACCTACCAGGATGGTTGTGGAAAAAGAATTTCCTCGATTTGGGATAAATTCAACCTTCGTGGACACCTCTGATCTAAACAATATTAAAAGGGCAATACAACCGCCCAATACCAAAATGATTTATATTGAAACACCTGCTAATCCTACTATCAGCATTACTGATATTCAAAGAGTGACAGATTTTGCTCATAAAAATGATTTGCTTGTTGTAGTTGATAATACATTTTCCAGTCCGTATTTGCAGCGACCTTTAGAACTCGGAGCGGATATTGTTATTCACAGCTTAACCAAATTTCTAAACGGACATAGCGATGTGGTAGGAGGTATGATCATTACAAAAAATGAAGAATTGTATCAACAGATTAGACCGGTGTTAAGTTTGTTCGGTGGAACTATGGACCCTCACCAAGCATGGTTAGTTTTACGAGGTGTCCGCACTTTACCCTTAAGGGTGGAAAAAGCTCAGGAGAATGCTGGTAAGCTTGCACAATTTCTTTTACAACATTCAAATGTAACCTGGGTAAATTATCCCGGCTTGCCTGAACATCCTCAGCATGAAATTGCAAAGAAACAGATGGACGGTTTTGGTTCAATGATTTCCTTCGGTGTTAAAAATGGACTTGAAGGCGGGAAAATTGTTATGAACAATGTACAGCTATTTGCACTTGCAGTTTCCTTAGGCGGAGTGGAATCTTTAATCGAGCATCCTGCTTCCATGACTCATGCATCTGTTCCAAAAGAGGAGTGTGAAGAATCCGGAATTCTCGATGAGTTGGTAAGAATATCTGTCGGGTGTGAAGATTTTGAAGATATAAAAGAGGATATCAACCAGGCACTAAATAAAATTCCATAATTAATAAGATTAAGAAAAGTTAGAAAATGGAGAAACAATATGAGTTTGATTAGGAAATTTTTAGGACCAAAATCCAAATATGACAGAAACTTGCCTTATACTTACGAAGCAAAGATTGATGTGCTTAAATGGAAAGGGGCTGAACCAATGTATAGCTATCATTTGTCAGATACTGTTTGTGGATTGGTTGAATATTTAGATACAAATAATATAACTCCAGAAGAAGTTGAGATTTTTGGGATCTACTTAAAAAAAGAAATCCCATTAGAGAAGAAATATTGTTTATCAGATGATGGGAAATGGCTTAGAAGACCGGCTATATGTAGGTCATTAGAGGAGCACTATAAAAATTCAATGGAAGAGCAATATAAAGGGCATATTGCAAATGGGGAGTGTGCATTCGATGATAGAGATCGTGGGGGAAGTGGGCAGTATTCATTGTAGAAGCATAAACTTACTAGGTAAGAAGTAGCTTTTAACAATCAACAAGGTAGAAGTTATTATACTCCAGTAAGGATAATGCCTAAATGATTAATGTTCGCCATACTTTTCAAGACGCTGTTGAAAAATAAATATTTCGATTAGGTTTTATTTTCTCGCGTTTCATTTTTGCATCATTTAATATAATGGCGTTTCCTTCTCACAACTTAAT
>CBEPPX010000490.1:0-2171 GCA_965511205.1 uncultured Ignavibacteriales bacterium
AGTGCTACTAAATTGCTAATTGTAATATATTTTTTAACTCTAAGTATTTAACGCTTCATCAACAGTAGCAAATTTTGTAAATACAGTATCCAGTTTGGTTTTCTTTAATGAGTCGTTTACAATATCAGGAACTGCTGCGAGAAAAAAACTTCCTTCTTTATTATTCACGGTAGTGTAACCGTGTATCAGTATTCCAATTCCCCAGCTGGAAATAAACTGCAAGTTGCTTAAATCAATTACTATCTTTTTTTTATTTTTTTCAAGAGAACTATGTATAGCATCGTGAAAATCCTGGGCTTCATAACCAAGCATCATTTCACCTAATAAGCTAATTACTACCGCATCATCATAATCTTTGGTTTGTACCTGCATTTTAATTCTCCTGTATAATTTTTCTAAAAATAATACTATTTCACTTTTATAACAACAAACGTAACATCATCATCGGGCTCTACTCCGTTAATCCATTTAGAAGCTGTGTTTTTAAAATATTCAACTATCTCATCCGGGCTTTTTTCTGCTGCCAATTTAAATTTTTCTTTAACTTGTGCGTAACCGTATTGTTGATTTCTCTCATTCTTCAATTCAGGGAGTCCATCACTTAGCAGCAGTATCGTATCCCCCGAAGAGATTTCTAATTCGCTTATTTCATATGGAAAATCTTTAATCGCTCCTAATGGCATTGCGTGTATCATTATTTCTTCAACTTTTCCTAATCGTTTTCTATATATAAATAATGGAGGCATTCCAGCATTAGCAAACTTAAGTTTGTTTGTTTTTATTTTCAGCATCACAAATCCCATCATTAATCTTCCAAGCTCAATTCTTTTCAACGCATCACTACTTTGATTAAAAAATGTTTTCATATCCATTCTTGAGCCACCTGATGCAAAGAGAGCTTTTATCATTGATACAATTGTACCAGCTTTCATTCCGTGCCCGGTAGCATCGCCTATTGCAACAGTAAGAGTTCCATCAGGATTAACATTAAAATCATAGTAATCACCACCTACTTCAGTTGCCGTTTTCATATAAACTGCAATATCAAGGTTTGGAAGTTTAGGAAGTTCTTTTGGCAGCATTGAAAGTTGTAACTGACGAGCTTCTTCAAGTTCAGCAGTCTTACGATGATTTGCAGCTTCCAATTTCTGAAAATCTTCATATCGAGAATAAGCCACACCGAAATCATCAGCAAGTTTCTCAGCTATCTTAATTTCTTCCTTAGATAGCGGTAGTTTGCTGCCTACATACAGCATTCCTTGGGTAAAGGGTAAAAGCTGCAAAGACAAAGTTTCCGGTGCTTCTTTACCGGCCTGAAAGTGCTCTTTATTTTCAACAAACCCTTGGGCCATCATGGTCTGTGTCCATGCAATGAATTGTTCCCTGTTCCAGACTTCGTGGTATATTTTCCTCTTGCGCCAGTTATTCACCGCATTTTCTAGCCATGTCTTATCGATTTTCACATGGAAGGCAGCAAGAGATTTTCCGAGTGGTGTTGATAAATATGCATGTGCAACAGCATTAGGTTCATCAATAATAAATATTCCGCAGCGAAAGAATGGCACACCTAAAGTGGTCAGTTCACGCCAGATTAGTGGCGTTATTTTCTGTAGATCATCAGTTGTACGCATTGATGCGATCTCGGCACGTACGCGATCTAGTGAAGCTTGCTGCTCTGCCTCACGTGCTCGTGCTTCGGCTTCCTTTAAATCCATGTAACGTCTATAGGTAAGACTCAGAACTGAAGTAAACCTGCGAAATATCTGCAATTCATCTTCGATCAATTTACTTTCAGTCCATGCAAAAACGAAACCCTCTTTAAAGTAAAAAAGATTTCCGTATTGTGTTGCATCTTCCGGATAATCGGGAAAGGCCATCTGAGGTTTCATAACGTTGTAATAGGTTTTAATATCATCGCCTTGCAAAACAGGATGATATTCTTTCTGAAGTTCCCAATGCTCGTAAATACCATCCAATACAGGATGTCCAGTCTGTTTTATTTTTCCAATTACCTCAAACGAATCACCTTGCTGAGAAGAAGTTGTAGTTGTAAGACTCGTGGTACGGGTTTCTTCATCAATCTGACCTACACCGCAGCGGATTGGCGCAATTCCAAGTGTCTTTAACTCCTTAAAGAAAACATTGACAGTAGCAGATAAATCTTCAGAACT
>CBEPPX010000491.1:0-2170 GCA_965511205.1 uncultured Ignavibacteriales bacterium
TAAAACCATTATCGGAAAAAAATGTTGAGAGATAAGTTGTAACATCTTCTTCATCATCAATTATTAATATTTTTTTTGATTCTGTCATTTATTTCACCTTATGTAATTTTAATAAAATGATTTTTAATGTAATCATTTTAACTCTCTATTTTAGTTCCCACTCAATAAATGGTTTTTCGATATCAACCATAGCATTAACTATAAGTTCCACAAGCCCGCCGTAAATTATACCGCACTTTTCAAATGCATTGAAGTAAGTTAAGCCGTCTCTAAAAGTTCCTTTACAATTTGAGCATGGAGAGCAGACATACTTGTAAGTTGAAGGTTCAATTTTATCATGGAATGCATCGAGGATCTGTTTAAACTTCATTCTGAATGAAAGACCGTTTCTCCAATCCGGAAAATTTTTGCCCTGCATTATTGCAAAGCCGCTTCCGCCGCCGCAGCAATAGTTATGAACCCCGTGTGGTTCCATTTCAACAAATTGTGGGCATAATTCCCTAACGATACGGCGCTGTGGTTCAACAATTCCCATTGCTCTAACTGCGTTGCAAGGATCATGCAATGTAACAGGAAAATCATTTTTCTTCGGATCAAATTTAATCTTTCCGCTAAAAACTATTTCTTCAAGAATGGGAAACGCACTTTCTCTGGGAATAATATTTTCACCAACTAAAATTCTATCGGCAACGGGCATCAAAGCTTTGTGTGCGTGACCGCACTCGCCCATAACTATTCTATTTACATTAAGTTTTTTTGCAATTCTTATGTGCTCAAGCGCAACCCTGGCAAGTTGTGCATCATCATACCACAAACCATAATTTACAGAATCATATCCGCCCATCTCAGAGGACAATGTCCAGTTAATTCCTGCTTTTTCGAATATAATTGCAAACGCCATTATATTTTCAGGCCAGGCAAGGAATTCGCCGAAGTTATGAATCAGGAGAATATCAGCACCCTCTTTATCGAGCGGCATCTTAATATCCATACCAGTCATCTCTTTAAGATCTTCTTCAATAAATTCAACTATATCTAGCATAGCTGTTGGGTTTGCCCCGGTTGAAGATCCGGTCTTTAGCTGTTTAACTGAACCTGAGTTATGAAGTTCTTCAACATTGAGACCTAATTCCTGGCTCAAAAGTTTTCTAATTTCGCGGGTGATAAGTCCGTTATCAACTCCAATAGGACAAGCCTGTGCACAACGTCTGCAAAGTGTGCAGCGATAGGATAACTCCGCAAGACGTGCGATAGTTTCCCAGTTTAAATCAATATCGGAACCTGAAATTTTATTAAATACTTTGCCACCCGGTTTGAGATATTTATTGATAATCCGTCTTAAAATTTCGCCGCGGAAAATCGGTCTATAAATTTCTTCCCTTCCGCTCGCAATATATACAGGGCATTCATCTGAGCAGGACTGGCATTTAACACAATTCTCCATCGAGAGAAGCAAGGGTTGCAGCAAGATCCAATTGTCTTCCTTACTAAGTAATTTTTTTAATCCGGTAAGAAACTTAGCAACCAGTTCTTCTTTCTCTTCCTCAGTTTCAGGCTTTGGAAGTTCCATCGCCGATAAACCATCAAGAGAATGTTCAATCCTGTTTTTCTGATCATCGGTTAATTCTTTAATTGGCTTATCAACCCAATCTTCATAAGGAAACGGGAGTTTTATATATTCAGCCGGATTTAGATGTGTTACCTGATCTTTAATTTTTGTAAAATCTTTAATCGATTTCATTTTATCCTCTTTCATTTTCCCTCCTTCTCTGGCAAAGTAGTTGCAACTTCTGCCCACGTTTTACCCGCCTGTATATGGGGGGCAGACCAGCTTACACCGAAATTCAATGCTTCCTTCACTTTCTTTTCAAGCTTTCCGCCTTTAACATTTGGTTCATCTTCCCATCGTACATTATGATATAAAAAATATTTTGCAAAAAGGTGCATCATCCTTGTAATCGGGAAATATAAAAGAAACAGGGAAATAAGTATAATGTGCACAATGAACAAAGTGTTTGGGATAGCAAGAAAATTAAATGTTAAAAGGTTCTTTACAAATTCTTTACTCATAATAAATGAAGGATTAGAATATATAAGGGTGAGAAAAACACTTATGACTAAAATCAAAATGAAAAACAGGTTTATAAATTCCATCGGTGTATTATAGAAC
>CBEPPX010000492.1:0-2166 GCA_965511205.1 uncultured Ignavibacteriales bacterium
ACTAAAAATATGAAGATCAACATCTCCAAATTTAGCTTTGTGTTTATCAATTAATATTTTATATCGTTCGAATTGAGAATTTAATAAGCCCGGTTCTTCGCCATATAAGATTCTAAGAGCATTCTTTAGTTTACTCTCATTAACATTCATCAGGTGTTCTCAATTTATTGAATATTAAATCCGTAGTGTGCATTAAACTTTTTATCAAATTCTAATCATACATTAATATCATATAAAAGATAAAGATTAGCAATCGATTCTTCTACTAAAAGTCAGGGAACCAATTAACTATTTATGGGCGGAGTTTAAAACAAAAATACAAACGCAGCACCAAAACGTACAAGGAAATAATTATCCTGCCTTCTTCATTACCATTCCGCCAACCTGCCTGCCGGCAGGCAGGTATTTTTTAGTTAGTTTTATTACTCGCACTTTAGTTTAGCCTAGATTTATAAAACCATCCGTGGCTGTGATATTCAGCACATAAGTTAAACCATTAAAAGTAAAGTCATATCATTAAAAATATCCTTTCATAAAGTTTAAATGGTGTTTGGCAATCTTCATCATTAAGTTTTACCAAGTTATTATTGACAACCAAATGTTCAAGTTAAAAGAGGTGTGATATGAAAAAGGCATTAATAATAGTCCAGAGTAAAAACAGTCCTACTAAAAAATTTGGTGAAGAAATAGCAGAATTCCTCCTTTACAGGGGACTTTCTGCTGAACTTGTCCCGATTGACAGCTTTGAACCTAAAAAGCTTGAAGGTGCGGATTATTTGCTTCTTAGCGGCTGGAGAAACGGCTCTTTATTTTCACCTAAGAATCCGGATAATGAATGGGCAACCTTTGTAAAAAAACTTCCAACGCTTGAAGGTATAAAGACTGCATTGTTCACTTCATATAAATTCTTCTCAGGCGGTATGCTAAGAAGAATGAAAAAATACCTCGGGAAGAAAACCGGGAACCTGGAGTTTGCTTTTACATCAAGAGATGGTTCTCTATCTATTTCCGATAAGCTGACTCTGAATGAATTTTTAAAATAGAGATTTAAAAAGGTTACGGCTAAATACAAGAAGTTTTTTAATATTTTTTAGGGCAAATAATCTTCTCTAACGGGAGAAAAAACTTCGATCACTACTGAATCTTCAAGCACATCAACACCGTGTTCAACATTACCCGGAATAGACCAGCTGTCTCCTGCTTCGGCATTATAGTCTTCCCCGTCAATTGTAAAGGTCATTCGTCCTGAAATCATATAGCCGGTTTGTTCATGAGGATGATTATGATTTGGAACTATGCTTCCCTTTTTAAGAAAGAATTCACCAAGAGAGGTTTTTTCACCGTAAACCAGTGTTTTGTAAGTAACACCATTAAAGGCGTTTTTGTAATTGCCGTTATCTTTTTTATAAAACACTTTTAACTCCTTTCTGAAAATTAGATTTATAACGTAATTAATTTGATATAAATTCTCAATGAGAAATGCGATTTTAGATTTGTGTTTCTATCAATTTTAATACCTACATATACATCTGCCTCTATCTTCGGCAGACAGGTTGCTCTGTAAATTTCCCAAAGATGGAAATAACCTCTCTTTTTCTTTCAATAATGGTATTTTTTCCTTTGGAAACATTAAAAAACTCTTAAAATCAAACTATAATAAAGCTTATTTTTGGCGTTTTTTTTGATATAACAGTTAGTTGATACTAATAGTGAAATTTAAATAATCACACAAAAAAGAATTTGAGATAATGTATAAAATAATTTCCGCACAGTTTATTGCCCCCGAAGTTAAAAAGTTTGTTATTGAAGCCCCCAAGATTGCCCGCAAAAGAAAAGCCGGGCAGTTTGTAATCATCAGAATTGATGAGCACGGGGAAAGAATTCCTTTAACTATTGCAGATTCAAACAGCGAAAAAGGAACCATCACTATTATTGTTCAGGGTGTTGGTAAAACCACTAAGGAGTTAAACTTGCTGGAAAGTGGTGAAGAGATAATGGATGTTGTTGGTCCGCTTGGTAAGCCATCGCACATAGAAAATTTTGGAACGGCTGTTTCAATTGGCGGCGGCGTTGGTACTGCAATCGCTTATCCTACAGCAGTTGCACTTAAAGAAGCCGGCAACCATACAATTTCAATTATCGGCGGAAGAACCAAAGAGTTTGTTA
>CBEPPX010000493.1:0-2165 GCA_965511205.1 uncultured Ignavibacteriales bacterium
AAATATTAGTAAAACTGCTAATATAGAAAGTGAGTTGACTGGCTGCTCGACAGTTATTTCTCATTGTTTGAACAGACCACTTTTAAATAATTTGCAAAAATCGGGAGTTGATGTTTTTATCACATATCAAACCCGGGTTGATGATGCGCTTAACCAATACTTGAAAGATAAAAGCATTCACGATTTCAAAAGGAGTAATTAAAATGATGAAAATATTTGGACCCATACCATCGAGAAGGCTTGGTCGGAGTCTTGGTGTTAATAACATTCCACACAAGGTGTGTAGTTACTCGTGTATCTATTGTCAGGTTGGCAGAACATCAAAAAAGGAAATCGAAAGAAAAAAATACTATAAACCGGAAGAGATAGTAAAGGAAGTTTCTGATAAACTAGTTGCGCTAACGGGTATAAATGAGAAAGTGGATTATATTTCTATTGTCCCTGATGGGGAACCCACTTTGGATATGAACCTTGGATATTTGATTGATTTGTTAAAACTATTCGGAATTAAAGTCGCTGTTTTTACTAATGGTTCCCTATTGTGGCGGAATGATGTCAAAGCAGATTTATTCAAAGCTGATTTGGTTAGCATTAAAATCGATACAGTAGATGAAGACATTTGGTATAAAATTAACCGGCCAAAAAGTAAACTTAATATGAATTTGATATTAAATGGTGTTCGTGATTTTGTTAGGGAATATAATGGTAGGTTGATAACAGAAACAATGTTAGTAAAGGGAATAAATGATTCAAAACTTTCAATTGAAAGGACTGCGCAGTTTATATCTAAGTTAAAGATAAATAAAAGTTACCTGGCTGTACCTGTAAGACCGCCAGCTGAAAATAATGTTAAACCTGTGAGCGTAACCACAATGGATTATGCTTTAAAAGTGTTCGGCGAGAATAATATCAATGCAGAAAGTTTGATCCTGGATACTGCGATAGATTTTTCTCACACAGATGATTTCGAAGAAGAACTGCTAAGTATTACTTCTGTTCACCCTATGAATAAAGATGCTGTTACCAGATTTCTCAAAAAAGCGAATCTGGATTGGACAGTTATTAGAAAGCTTCTAAATCAGAAAAAAGTAATTGAAGTTGAATACAATGGGGAAAAATATTACCAAAGAAATTTTAAAAACCAATATGTGGTTTAAATAAGAAAATTCGTTTTTAACTAATTCTAATAAAAAATTAAAATTGATTTATTAATGAGGTATTAAAATGGCACTAATGATAACAGAAGATTGCATTGTTTGCGGAGCATGCGAACCTGAATGTCCAAATAACGCAATCACTTCAGGCGAAGAAGTTTTTGAAATTAATCCAAACTTATGCACAGAGTGTGTTGGATACTATGATGAACCTCAGTGTGTAGCCGTTTGCCCCGTAGACTGCGTTGTTCAGAATCCTGATCATGTCGAATCGAAGGAGGAACTTCTGGAAAAGAGGGAGTTAATTAATGCGAATCAAATTGTAAAATGAATTTTACTCGAAAGAGCAAATAATGAAAGTTAAGTTTTACGGTACAAGAGGATCAATTCCTGTTTGTCATCCGGATTTTCAGGAATTTGGTGGAAACACAACCTGCATTCAAATACGCGTTAAAGAAACCAATAACATTGCAATTTTAGATGCAGGTACGGGCATTCGTGATCTAGGAAGAGAGTTTTTAGCTAGTGGTCATCATCAGGATGAAATTTTTCTGGCATATACTCATTTCCACTGGGATCACATTCAGGGCTTCCCATTTTTCGCACCTGCATTCGTTAAAGATCAGAAAATAAATATACTTGCTATGGGTAAAGAGCGTAAAATAAAAAATCTTAAAGAGATCTTTAGAATACAGATGCAAAAAGAATTTTTTCCCATAAGATTGAATAAAATGGGGGCTAAGTTCAAATTTATGTTACTTAAAGAAACCAGAAAAGTTTTTGAACCTAATACTGAAGACCCGAAACCTACTATTGTTACGGCAAATAAACATAATCATCCCGGTGGCGCTTATGGATACAGGATAGAACGTGAAGGAAAAGTTCTTGTTTTTTGTACTGACATTGAACATAGTGAGGAAATTGATCCGAAAGTTGTTGAGCTATCTAAAGGTGCTGATTTATTAATTCACGATGGACAATATACATCCGAAGAACTCAAAGAAAAAAAGG
>CBEPPX010000494.1:0-2162 GCA_965511205.1 uncultured Ignavibacteriales bacterium
GAGAATAAGATTTTCATTTTATTTCCTCGTATGTTTAAAGAAATGTAAAGCCTAATAATATTCTGATGACCAACTTAGTAATCTTTCCGATAATTTTCTTTTTCCTGCATACTTCTCCGCCTTTGCAGGTAAGTGAAAATCAGGTTCAAAATGATAACTCATCTTACCAAATATACTTAACCAAGCAATACTGGCACACTGCAGTAGTTATAAAAAACGCAGATATTGATACTACTATTTTTCCAGAAGTAACTCTCTTTAATGATGCAGGTTTAATTGATATCGGCTGGGGTGATGAAAAGTTTTACCAGCATCGAGGTTTTGATTCGGGTCTTGCGTACGAAGCATTATTTTATGCAACACCCAGCACAATTCGTGTAGAAGGAATTAGAATTCCAATTCAGCACTATTTTGATATTTCTGAAATAGTTGTTGAGTTTACCATTTCTAAAAATCAACTTGATACTTTGTGTACATACATAAACAATACAGTTTGGCGGAATACCAACGAGCAACACGAAATTCTAAGTACACAAGGATTAGGTAGAATAATCTTCTTCAAAGCAAATGGAGAATATCATCTTTTCAATACTTGTAATACCTGGCTTGCCCGCGGATTGAAGCAAGCAGGAATTGATATTGAAGATGATATTATTCTTACCGAGCAGCTTTTTAATGAAGCATCGAATGTTGGAATAGTAATAAAAGTTGAAGAGTGATTATTCAACAATTTGCCCATTCAGTATCTCATCACTTAATCTTGTTAC
Source organism: uncultured Ignavibacteriales bacterium (assembly GCA_965511205.1). Lineage (GTDB taxonomy): Bacteria > Bacteroidota > Ignavibacteria > Ignavibacteriales > Ignavibacteriaceae > JAZGGS01. Next base: position 768 of record CBEPPX010000494.1, read on the forward strand.
TTTATACAGATCACGAATTGCTTCAATCATTCCTTCTGCACTAACACTTACGGTCCTGTTAGCTTCAGTTGTATAGATGTACCTGTTTGGTAAGCTCTCAATATTTCCATCGAATGCAAGACCAACCACTTCTGCATCAATATTTATAACCGGGCTGCCGGAGTTTCCCCCAATTATATCATTAGTACTTACAAAGTTTAATGGAGTAGAAGGATCAAATTCATCCGGTAGATTTTCCCAATACTCAGGCATATTAAAAGGAAAAACTTTATCAAACGAATAGTATCTATCCAGCGAGCCGTAAAATGTTGTTTTGTAAGGTGCATGGGTTCCGTTATAATCATAACCTTTTACTATTCCGTCTGCAATTCTTAAACTGAAGGTCGCATCCGGAGGAATTGCATCACCGTAAACTGCATATAAAGCTTCACCAAGCAGCTGATTATTGATTGCATCTTTTTCACGTAGTGCTGAACTTTGTTCGCGCATTTTATTAAGCTCATCCTTGGTATGTATTACAAAACGGATAAATGGATCATCCGAATTTAATATTGCATCAGGTCCTTCTTTAGCTAGAGCAATTACTTCTTCTTTTGATGTTAGTTTCGTTTTAGATAGTAAAAAATCAACTGCTTGCTGCCCTTTTTTACCACCTAACATCTTCTGCAAAAGTTCATCATCTTTTGCAAGATTATCGGTTAAAATATTTACCTGAACTAACAAAAGCTTATTTTCGAGTTTACTATCAAAATCATCAGGAAAAATATTATTAATTGTTTCTTCCATATTTTCTTCCGTATAAATTTCACTGCGCTCATCTTCCTTTAATTCTAACTCCTCTGCAAGTTCTAAAAGATCTTCAGCAATGAAGAAATATTCAGATGAATAATATGTACTTATACTATAGGCAAAACTTTTCTTGCCAAACTTATTTGCTACTGTTCGTGTGGATTCAATTTCATTCCATGCATTACCATACTTTTCATTTAGCTCATTATCTGATAACACACTATTCTTAAAATTATTTTCAAAATCTTTTTTCCTTGCCATTAAAACCGGATCTAGAAGTGCTTTATATGTTCCCTTGTAAACTTTTAATCCGTTGCCAATTGAATAAAGCCGCGCAATAAGTTTTGTATCCTTCGCTCCGTTTTCCATTACCATTTCATAATAAATTTTATAAAGATCATTTAACATTTTTGTTAGCATAGGGTAACGTATATCGCGCGCGTATTCAATCTGTGCTGTTGTGTGAATCCGGTCTGTACTTCCGGGATTGCCAATAACAAAAACCGGCTGGTCTTCCGTAACTCCTTTACTGCTCCAGTTAAAATAGTACTCGGTTTTCAGCGGATTTCCATCTTCATCATAAGCGCGAAGGAAAGCACAATCCAA
>CBEPPX010000495.1:0-2144 GCA_965511205.1 uncultured Ignavibacteriales bacterium
GTTGAGTTTTGATAAGGACTTGCGTCGACCAAAGGAACATCACTTTTATCTTGTGCTACTAATGTAAAACACCAAAAAAGTGAAAAAAGAATAGCAAATAGTTTGAAAACTTTAGGCATAATTGCCTCCTTAGATTAGTTATAGATTTGTAGTTTATTACTACAATTTTATTTTTATAAATAAAACAAACTATAAACTAATTGAAAGAATTAGAAGATTAAGTTGCCCTCTCTAATTCTATAAGGATAAATTAAAGAAATTTTAAGTAGAATTGCAAGTTTTTAAACTGATTGGATGAGAATATTTTTATGTATTACATCATTAAGTAAAACTTATAAACACATTATAAACAACTGGTTATAATGTTTTGTTGCACTAACATTCTAATACTTCAGATGGTCATTTTTTTTCATCGATATCTTTTCTGCATTATTTCTGAACTCAATTAATTTTTTGTGAATTGATTCATCAATTAAACTTAAAAAACTTACAGCTAGTAGTGCAGAGTTCTTTCCTCCATTTATCCCTACTGTTGCAACAGGAACTCCGGGAGGCATTTGTACAATTGATAGAAGTGAATCCATTCCGTCTAAAGATCTGCTGGATACCGGAACACCTATAACCGGAAGTGTAGTATGCGCTGCAGTAACACCAGGAAGATGTGCAGCTCCGCCCGCAGCAGCGATAATTACTTTTAATCCTCTTTCAATTGCAGTTTTTGAATATTCCGCATGCTGGTTTGGTGTTCTATGGGCAGATAGTATTTTTACTTCGTAAGGAATATTAAATTCATCAAAGATGTTAAAGGCAGGTTCCATTACTTTTAAATCGGAATCGCTGCCCATAATAATCCCAACTATAGGATTTTTCTTTTTCATTTTGATTCTCTCTTTTTTTTTGTTATAAACTTTTCCAAATAATTTTTTTAAATGTAAACCCATCAGATTGAAGAATAACTGCACCTTCTTTATCGGTTCTAAATATTTGAGAACCAGATTTTTGAATCCTGTTAAGTACATCAATAACAGGGTGACCATAACTATTTTTTATTCCGGCACTTATTAAACTTATTTTAGGTGAAACATAATTTAAGAACTCAACTGATGTACTCGATTCGCTGCCATGATGACCAACTTTTAAAACATCCGAATCTAAAAACTTCTTATAAACCGAAGTGTAAATATATTCTGTTTCCTTTCCCGCATCTCCTGTAAAAATAATACTACTATTACCATAAACTATTTTAATGATTCCACTTCTTTCATTTGAAGAAATATTATCCCCCGAAAAATAATTATTGTTATTAAGAATATATACTTTTGAATTACCTGTTTGTAAAGCTTGCGTATTATAATATGAAACAGGAATCTTAAATTGTTTTAAGAATTTTTCAAACTTAATATCTTTGATTGATGATGTGTCAATTCCGGGTTTATAAATCTCTTTAATTTTATCATTCAGGATAAGCGAAATAAATCCAGCGTAATGATCTGTATCAATATGCGATACAATTCCGTAATCAATTTTATTTATACCAAGATACTCCAGCAATGGCATTACAACCCGCTCACCGTTATCATAATTCATAGTAACATTACCTGCATCAATGAGCGCGGTTTTGTTATTCGGGAATTTTACCAGGAAAGAATCACCTTGTCCCACATCAATCATAAGAATACTTAATTTATTTTCAGCCAGCAATTCTTTATCATCTATAGAAGAAATTAAATAGATGTTAATCACTGATAGGAAAATAATTATCACAGCAGCAGTGACTGAACGAAACCTCGGCAAGTAATAAACCATTAAAATAAGGAAGAAGTAAAAGATCAACGCATCTAAGAATGAATATCCTCTTATTACAATATGCGAAAAATCCAGGTCGCCGGTAAAAGCAACCAGCTTGAACATAAGTGTAGTTATGAGTTCATTTGCAAGAGCATAGTATGCAGCAATAAAGGGAGAGATCAACCCGATAATTAGTGTGAAGAACGCAATTCCAATTATAACTCCTATTGCTGGAATTACAAGCAGATTTGTAAACAAAGCAATAACCGAGACCTTACCGAAATAAATAAGTGTTAAAGGCAACGTACCAAGCTGCGCACTAAATGAAACACCCATAAACAGAATTATATATTTCA
>CBEPPX010000496.1:0-2138 GCA_965511205.1 uncultured Ignavibacteriales bacterium
TCGTGAGCCCAAAGTTCAGGGTTACCATGACCAATATAGTTGATTAACAAAGTGCCGTTATTAAGAGCTTCAACTATATCCTTATTTACCTCAGGTTTCCTTCTGCCAGATCCGGTAATTACAGAGGGATAATCTGCAAGGTATATCTTTTTAATATCAAAAGATTTGGGAATAAATTCATTTGCCAATCTTTCGGATGGCCGTGTATGCTCCGCTCCTTCATAGCCAAGGGAACTAAAACCATCATCAGCAACAAGAGTTATTAAGTTTCTCCATGCACCCTTATCACTGCTCTGCTCGTATCGAATAACTTTTTCCACATAGCTGTTTGCCTGGTTAACTGATGATGCTGTAATTCGTCCCATTGCAATATCAGGTTTAAAATTAGTACCATCCACACGCACAAAAAAATCGTCTGTAGTATAAGAATCTCCACCATGCACAAGTATAAGCGATTCCTGGCTTTGCCAGGTTGGTATAAAGTTATCGCCAAAACCTTCTGTATTTTTATAATCGTATGTTCCTTTTCCAAATAGTAAAACGTACTCTGGTTGTATCTGCCAATTATCGTAAGCATACTTAATAAAATCTCTTACTGCAGAAACATCAAGCAAACCACCGCCAAATTCATTAAGAATATCTTCAACATCTACAATAGTAGTTGAGATTGGAAGTCTTGCATCATTTTCACGGTAAGATTTTAAGTTTTCTGCCGCATCCATAAAATCTTTATGTGCAATGATTAAAAATTTTGCGCCTTCTGTGATTCCACGTACGTTTGAGTTTTCAATAGTTTCAGGATTAATTGGTGTAAAATATTGGCTGTTTCCAACAGAAATATATTTTCTTATTTGTGAGGAAGTTTCACTTACCCGGAACTTGCAATCACCTCCGCTTAATAAAAAATGATCGGTAATCAGCTTTACATTTGAATAATCTGAAACATCATACACTTCAATATTTGTTGATGAAAATCCGTTTAAATAATACTCAACAATTGCAGTAGTGTCCTCGGAAAAAAAGTGGAGTCGGTTTTCAAATGCTTTTAATTCCTTAGCATACTTAATTTCAAAATAATCCAGGTAACCAACCGAAGAAACTGATGAAGGTATAAAGTTGAATTGAAGAACGCTCCTGTTATCGGGTAAGCTGCCGCTATACTGTGCCGTAAAACTGTGAGCTCTGCCAAGTGTGTAACTAGCTGAACCAAAACCTAAAAGAATTTGATTATAAATAGAGTTTGAATTCTCTGTTATATTTAAAGTAATAGTACCCGAGGAAGCATTAACAAACCTGAAAGAATAATCTATTGGAATTGAATTAATTCTTCCATCAAGTTTGTTCAGGTAAGTCCTTGAAGAAACAGCATCGGAAAAATCATCACCATAATGTTCCCTGCCCGATTTAGCAATGTTAATTTTATCTTCTTCGAAATCCGCAAAAGCAATTGTAGATGTTTGATCAAACTCAGAATTGGTATTTAGACTAGATTTATTTTCAATTCTTTTACCGTTTACCCCGGCAGAAGTAATCCAATAATAATTTTTATTAGAGTAAGGATGGAAAAATCTTTTTACTGTTCCTCTACCTTCATCAAAATCCCAGAATGAATTACCGCGACCGTAAAAAAGTATATAATCGGAATCATCAAACTTTCCATCATCTTCGCCAACTATAGTAATTGCATTTTCAACCAGATCTGTGGGTCGCTCAACTTCAATATTTTCCGGTAGAACCTTTCCACCGTTGTTATAAATTTTTATTGTGCGTGGATCAACACTAACATCAATTCCAAATGATGCAAGCATCTGCTTATCAATTTTATAAATTCCTTCATCAGGTGCTTCAAAACGAACCCACTCACCTTCTGCCAAAACGCTGTTGGAAACAACTTTGTTCAGCACTTTCTTTTCCGATACCCAGGATTTAGCAATATTATAATTAATAACAGAATGTTTCAGCAGGTTGTCTTCGGTAACTTTTCCATTGCCACTACCATTTGCAAAATTTATTCTGAATACAATACTCGTATAAAGTTTAATAGAACCGGAAACAACATCATACCTTACAGGATAAACGGAAACAACCTGACTTTTAAGCCCTCTAACTATTCCAAAATCGCTAAAAGTAACTACTTC
>CBEPPX010000497.1:0-2130 GCA_965511205.1 uncultured Ignavibacteriales bacterium
TACACTTGCAGTAATAGGTCGCAATTCAGCAATTGCTGATTTTGGATTTATACAGTTAACGGGCTTTTTAGCATGGGCGCTCTGGGTATTTGTACATATTGGTTACTTAGTCGGTTTCAAAAATAAGATTCTAGTAATGACACAATGGGCATGGAATTATTTTGGGCAGAAATTAACCGCACGGATAATCTATGGGAAGTAGTTTTTAAATATTAAGATTTATTTCAAGTTACTTAACAGGACTAAAATAGATTTAAATTTTCAATTTAACTCAATCATTATCAACTAAAAAATGAAAGGCAATAACATGAAACACATGTTTAACTTACTTTTAATATTCGTCCTATTTCTTGGTACGAATGTTATAATGTCCCAGGGTCATGGTGGTCACGGTGGTCATAACAATCCGGATTCACTCGAAATAGTTACAGTTGAAGGATACGCAATTGTAGATACAACTTTTATGCATCCTGTATATTACCTGGATGTAGATAATAACGGAGTTGAAGATTATCATCTTAACTTCGGACCTTACTGGTATGAACCTGATAGCAGTAATGCAACCAGACCAAATGATGGAGACTTTATAACAATCTCAGGTGGTTTGGTTGATTCTTCAATGATGAGTATTCCTTCAATAGTTGTTTATGAAATTAATGGTGAATTTTGGCGTGATCCTTATACCTCATTTTGGAATCATATGGGGCATCATGGAGCAAATGGAGGACATAATATGGATAGCTGTCATACATCCGGATTTGGGTGGATGCACGATCCTCCACAAACAGTCTCAGTTTCAGGTTATGCACTTGTTGATACCACATTTATGATGGAACATTATTATCTAGATGAAGATAATGATGGGACACCTGAATACTTCTTGAATTTTGGTCCGCCCTGGTATGAGCCCACATCAGGAGCAACGAGACCACAAGATGGCGATCAGATTGATATAGTTGGTGGATTAATAAGTAATAGCACTTATTCAATGATCATCGTTTATGAAATTAATAGTTTACTGTGGAGAGATTCTACCTGGTTCGGCGGGCATATGGGTGGCGGATGGATGCATCGAAATATGAATCAACCAGTTCAATTCCATACTCCTTTTGATGAAATGGATTGGGTAGAAATGAATCCGGGTTGGCATATGGGTGGAGGTCATCATGGCGGAATGCAGGATTCTCTCTTCTGTCAGATTTTAGAAACACTTCCTGGTAGTGTAAATACAATCGGTGATGGAAACGCCTTTGCGGGTTATGAGATAGATTTCTTCTTTGCAGGTATGATGGGAGGAGGAATGGGCAATATGGGTTGCGGTGAACATATGGAATTTGGCAGCAATGCTAATTTCCAATTCCACTATACTGATGCTGAACTGAACGCTAAAAATATTGATGAATCAACTGTTCAGGTTAAGTATTGGGATACTCATTCCAACAATTGGACTGTAATTTCTGGTGCTACTCTGAATACAGGAAACAACACAATCAGTTTCAGTACTGATGCTGTTGGAAATTTCTTTATTCTTGCTGGAGATTCCCCAACTTCAGTTGAAACTTCCGGTGATTTGATTGCAGATGATTTTCAATTACTACAGAATTACCCAAATCCGTTTAATCCATCTACAACAATTGAATTTACCGTAGCAAAGCAATCGAATATCAGATTATCGGTTTTCAATTTATTGGGTCAAAAAATAGCTGAATTGGTGAATGAAAATATGGAACCCGGAAATTACAATGTTACGTTTGATGCTTCTGGTCTTTCTTCCGGAGTTTACTTATATCAGCTAAGAACTGATGAAATAACTGTAGTTAAGAAGATGCAACTGTTGAAATAGAACATAAGCTGCCATATCGAAAGTACAGGGACATTAAATGTATGTTCCTGTACTTTTATATCTTGACGAAAACCTATTATTTGAAGAAGCAACTTGACAAACTTTCAATTTACTGTTATATTTCGTTTGAACATTTGCTCAATTGTTTATATGAATAAGAAACAAGAAAATAATGATGCTGTCTGCGGAGTAATTGCTATTAATCAAAAGAAAGTAAAAGCAGTAAGCAAGCTAATGCCTAAAGAAACAGAAGTTGACAAGACTGCAGAGACATTTAAGATTCTTGG
>CBEPPX010000498.1:0-2127 GCA_965511205.1 uncultured Ignavibacteriales bacterium
CTTCGGCTAAGCCAAAATTCAAACAGATAGATTTTGTATGACCAATATGTAAATAACCATTCGGTTCGGGAGGAAACCTAGTATGAATTTTAGTGTGTTTACCAGTTTTCAAATCTTCATTAATAATATCTTTAATAAAGTTTGATGGCTTAATCTCATTATTTTCTGCGTTGTTCTGTTTTTGGTTATCCATTTAAATTCTTCAGTAAGATTTTAAGTTTACTTTAATTTTTCAATTGCCTGGTCAATTCGTTTAAGAGTTTCATCTTTACCGATTGCTAAAACAATATCATACACCCCGGGTCCTTCACCCATTCCTGAAACAGAAATTCTTAAAGGATGAATTAATTTGCCATTGCCCACATTCATCTGTTCTGCAGTTTTATGAAGGGCGTTTTCGTAATCTTCCTTGGCCGGATTTGTCAGCCCCGCAAAATTATCACGTAACTTTTTCAAAAGGTCAGACGAATCTTCTTTCCATCTTTTCTTCAAAACATTCTCATCATATTGTGAAGGATGTTCAAAAAAGTAGGGACTTTTTGTTAAATATTCTTTAACAAATGATACTCTTTCCTTCATTGCTTCAATTACCTGCAGAAGGTATTCATCCGTAAAGGCTTGGTCTGAATATTTTGATTGAGTCAACTCATTTTTAAGCAATTCAAGGATTACATTATTAGGCTTTTGTCTTAGATGCTCGTAGTTAAGCCAGTTCAGCTTTTCCAGGTTGAATACAGCTCCGGCTTTATGCACTCTTTCGAGTGAAAATTTTTCGCAAAGCTCTTCCATTTTATAGAGTTCTTTATCATCTCCGTAATTCCATCCGAGCAACGCTACAAAATTTATTAGTGCTTCCTTCAGGTATCCTTTCTTCATGTAGTCTTCAACTGCAACATCACCTTGTCTTTTGCTTAGTTTAGATTTATCAGGATTTAACAAAAGAGGAAGATGTGCAAAAACCGGTTTTCCCCAACCAAGATATTCATACAACAAAACGTGCTTCGGTGTTGAAGATAACCATTCTTCTCCCCGAATAACGTGTGTTATTCCCATCAGGTGATCATCAACTACATTTGCAAGATGGTAAGTGGGGAAGCCGTCACTTTTTATTAACACTTGGTCATCAACTATATCAGTTTCAAATTCAACCCGTCCTCTTATTGCATCATCTACAATTACTTTCTCTCCCGGTTGAATATTTAATCTGACAACAAACGGTTCGCCATTGTTTATCTTTTCTGTAATCTCATCTTCGCTAAAAGACAAGGCAAGCTTATCGTATTTATAAGGTTCCTTATTCTTCTCCTGCTTTTCCCTTAGTTCTTTTAGTCTTTCAGGTGTATCAAATGCATAATAAGCTTTTTTATTTTTGATGAGTTCATCGGCATAGTTCTTATAAATTTCCAGCCTTTCAGATTGAAAATATGGACCGCTGTCTCCTCCTTTTTCCGGTCCTTCATCAAAAGTAAGACCAGCCCAGTGTAAAGTTTCCAGCAGGTTATAAACTGCACCATCAACAAACCTGTTTCTATCGGTATCTTCAATTCTTAAAATAATTTTGCCGTTATTATTTTTCGCAAACAGATAATTATATAAAGCTGTACGAAGTCCGCCAATATGAAGGAATCCTGTAGGGCTCGGTGCAAATCTCACTTTACAATTTTTTGTACTCATCAGGGTGATATTTTGTTGAATTTAAATAGCAATTAAAATTTATCAAGCAAAAATAATAAATGATCAATAAAATACTTGGCTGGTTGTAATGGAAGAGAACCTACGATTTAACGGGTTCATTACTTTCAGTGTAATACTTTACTTTCTTTAAGAATTCCTGACTGTCAATCGGTTTGGGAATATAATCTGTTGCGCCTGCATCCAGGCATTTTTCCCTGTCTCCCTTCATAGCAAAAGCGGTAAGCGCAATAATAGGGGTATCTTTATATTTTTCCAGTTCTCTTATTTTTCTCGTGGCTTCAAAACCATTCATAACAGGCATTTGCATATCCATTAAAATCAGATCGTATCTTTGTTCTTTCACAGCATCTACTGCTTCTTGCCCGTTTTCTACAACTACAATCGATTCAAAACTATTTTTCTTAAGAAGCCGGGTAACGATTATCTGGGAAT
>CBEPPX010000499.1:0-2121 GCA_965511205.1 uncultured Ignavibacteriales bacterium
ACTTCAACTGCAAGCGGTCTATCCCACGTAGCAACTCTTAATGGAAATCCTGTTGGAATATTTGCAGTGATTGGAAGCCCGCCCCTCAAAGTATGAATTCTTGTTCGGTCTTCATTTCCAATTTCTTTAGAATATTTTACCCCAAACACTTCCGAGAAAAAATCCCATCCTCTCCATTTACCTGCATCAGAATAAGATGCTGTACCGCTGGTAGCAAAAATACTACCGCCATCAATTAAAAATTTTTTAATATTGATTATTTCTCTATCGCTTAAAGATTTAGAACCGGGCAGGATAATTAATTCATAATCATTATGCAGGTTTTTTTCAATAGTTTCATCGTTAATAATATTATACTCAAGCTCAATGTTATCAAGAAACTTTTTCCATGTTTCAACATTATCTTCAAGCCAGCTGCTGCCATCGGGCATCATATTTTTTGTATAATCGGAATAAAGAATTGCTACCTTTGTATCGCTTCCAAAAATAAAATTCTTTAATACATCAAAGTTAGGCATCATATCAGCAGTGCTAAACCTGCCATAAACTGATTTGAGAACAAACAGGTAAACAAGTAAAGCCAGCCCGACTACAATTATTCCTGAGAATAATACAGCCGCTAGGTTAGATTTATGTTGTCTATTCAGATCTACCGCCACTTGATTTCTCCGCTTTCTTTATCCTCTTCGGGAGCAATATATCCTTCGTTAGTATATTTAAGGAACCTGGAATCCGGTACTTCGGGAACGATTCCATGTTCCACCCGCGTTTTTCTAACCGGCTCTCTTTCTGCCCTGGCCACATATTTTGGTGAAAAAGCGGTCTCTGTTTGCTTAACGGGACGATATCTTACTTCCGGTTTAACCACACGGGTAACCGGTTTTACAATATCTTCAACATAAATTTTTTCCCGTGGCAATTCTTCCGGTTCTACTAATTCTGCTTGCTGCATTTCCGGAGCAGGCGCAGGTGCTTGCTGGTATTTGCTTTCACGAATTTTATACAGAATATATGCACCAACAGCCAGTATAAATGTGCTGATTGTAGCAACCAAAATAATTGTAGATAATATCGGAATCAGTTCCATTTATGCCCTCACATAATTAGGATTTATAAATTTTCAGTTTCCTATTCGTTCTAACTTTCCCCATTTCATTTTAACACCAAGAAGTTCTTCAACGGTAGACATAGCTTTACAAATATCAATTATCAGTATGAATACCATCCTATAAATAATTGCATAGCTTACAAGACGGAATTCTTCTTTCTCTGCTGCAACGCAATAAAGTGCAGTAATAAGATCTAACAAAGCAAGACCCGCCCACCAGAAAAAGATAAGAGAAGTAAAGCCAAATGCAAGTGCAGCAACAATAAAAAACAGGTGTGCTGCAATATTCATCGGCGGCCAAATTAAAGCTTCGTAAAACATTGCCCAAAGAGTAAAAGTATCACCAAAGTTAATTGTTGGATTAAGCATTAACTTTTTGTGTTTTCTAATAGACTGTATTATTCCTCTTGTCCACCTGTACCTTTGTTTAAGCAATTGCTGAATATTTTCCGGCGCTTCAGTGTATGAAATTGATTTTGGTTCGTAATAAATTTTCCATCCGCCGGCAAGTATTCTTAGAGTTAAATCAGCGTCCTCTGCAAAAGTATCATCTGCATAATAACCGGCTTTCTCTAACGCTTCTTTTCGGAAAAGACCAATCGGTCCGGGAATGATATTTACAAGCCGTGCAAAACTTTGCGCACTTCTTGCCATGTTCAGTCCTTCAATATATTCAAGCGCCTGAAGATCTGTAATAAATTTTCCGCGGTTAAGTACTTTTACATTACCCGCAACGGCGCCAATTTTTGGATTGGCAAAATGACGGACAGCTAACTTTAAAGAATCCGGCGATAATTGAGAATCACCATCCATGCAAAGAATAAAATCTGCTTTTGAAATCTGTATACCCGCATTTAATGCAGTTGCTTTCCCACCGTTCATTTTGTTTACAAGTGATACTTTAATTTCTGAATGCTTCCCTTTCTGGTAACCAACAAGAGTTTCCGCAACTTGTTTAGTATCATCAGTTGAGCCATCGTTTACAATTATTATTTCGTAATCAGCATAATCCA
>CBEPPX010000500.1:0-2120 GCA_965511205.1 uncultured Ignavibacteriales bacterium
GAAAAGTTAAAGAGGATGAATATGAATATGTATTGATGTCTGTTGGAAGAAAACCAGAAACTTCCGGCCTGGGATTAGAAAATACTAAAGTTAAAGTAGGTGATAGCGGCTGGATAAAAGTAAACGAACAGATGAAAACTGATGACCCGGATATTTATGCAATCGGGGATATTGTTGGAGAACCAATGCTTGCACACAAAGCGTCGCACGAAGGAAGAATTGCGGTTGAAGTGATCGCAGGGCACAAAGTTGCATTCGAACCAAAAGCAATACCCGCAGTTGTTTTCACTGATCCTGAAATTGCGTGGGCTGGGTTAACAGAAACGCAGGCAAAAAAAGAAAATGTGAAGATTGAAGTAGCTAAATTTCAATGGGCCGCGTCCGGCAGGGCAACCACTTTAGATAGAAGTGATGGAGTAACAAAATTGATTATCGATCCTGATACTGAAAGGATATTAGGCGTTGGTATTTGCGGACCAGGTGCAGGTGAATTAATTGCCGAAGGTGTTTTGGCAATTGAAATGGGAGCAAATGTAACGGATTTAAAATTAACTATTCATCCTCATCCAACTTTATCTGAAACAATTATGGAAGCAGCGGAGGTATTCTTCGGGCAGAGCACACACATTTACAGACCTAAGAAATAATGATTTTATGTCGTTGCGTTCCTGCATTTCAATTTCTGCCGACAGATTTGAACTACTTAGCTATCAAAATATAAATTATTGTTATTCAATTATCTGATCGTAAGCTAGAAATATTCCGTTTTCTCCGGTAGTGCTTTCAATAATTTATTTACAAACTTCCATCATCATTTTATTTAGCTTTGTAACTCTTTCCTCCCACCTATCATTTTTTTAAACAAAAAAATTTATTTCATTTGTTTTATAGTTTTATATCAATATTTTTCATTTGAAAACATCAGATTACTGTTCAAAAATCAAATTTATTACTACTTTAGTTTATGATTAACCGAATTAATTTAAAGAAGCTATTTGCTCCCCTTATTGGAATAAATTTATTATTTCATTTATTAATTATTCTAACTTCTTCAACGTTAATTGCACAACAGGCAGAGATAAAATTTGAGCATATTTCTTTAGAGCAGGGACTTTCACAAAGTATCATTAATACTATCATGAAGGACACTAAAGGATTTATGTGGATTGGCACAGAATCAGGATTAAATAAATATGATGGATATGAATTTGTTATCTATAAAAATAATCCCTTCGATTCTACTTCTATTTCAAACAACCAAATACAATCAACTTTTGAAGATGAAGAAGGATTTATCTGGATAGGAACCGTAGGAGGAGGTTTAAATAAATTTAACAGGGAAACTGAAACTTTTACTTGCTACCAAGCTGATCCTCAAAATCCAAAAAGTATTAGCTCTGATTTTGTAAATTTTGCTTTTGAAGACCAAAGTAATAACATTTGGGTGTTTACAAATGCAGGTGGAGCCGATCTTCTTAATAAAGCAACTGAGGAGTTCGAGTACTTTGTGCATAATCCCGATGATCCCAAGAGTATTAGTGCTAATAATATCAGGTGGGTGATTGAAGATTTGTCGGGTAATATATGGTTCGGGACAGAAAATGGACTGAACAAATTTAATCGTGAAGAGAGAAATTTTGAAAGATATATTTCCGGCACAAGCATATCAACTATTTATGAATCCCAAAATAAACCCGGTATTTTTTGGCTCACGACAGGGAATATACAAGATTTAAATGATGGTGAAGGATTAATCCGGTTTGATACAGAGAATAATTCCTATACATATTATAAACATAACCAATCCAATCCAAATTCAATTAGTAGCGATATCGGCAATCAAATCTATGAATCAGAAAACGGAACTTTTTGGATTGCTACCTCTTACGGATTAAACAAGTTTGATCCAACGACCGGCGATTTCAAAACGTATCTACCAAATCCAATAATAAAGAACGGGAGAAATAATGTAATTCTTGGTTTTGCAGAAGATAAGTTTGGAATGATTTTGCTCGTTACTGGTAATCTCGATGGTGGATATTTATTCAATCCGGAAACTGAAACTTTTACACATTTAATACACGATCCATCCAATCCGTACAGCTTAAGTAATAATGCAA
>CBEPPX010000501.1:0-2119 GCA_965511205.1 uncultured Ignavibacteriales bacterium
TGATTAATAAAACAGCAAACGAATTTGCAGCCGAAATCTGCAAAATAAAAGGAGCATTACCCGAAGACGATTCTCTATATGAAAAAATTAAAAAGAAAATCAGCGATGAATAAGTATCCTGAAAAGAATAAAGGACTATATATCCAACTCTACAGCATTCACGGCTTAGTAAGGGGGCATGATTTAGAATTGGGAAGAGATGCCGATACGGGCGGACAAATAAAGTATGTTGTGGAGCTTGCAAATTTTTTAAGTGAAGATCCGCGTGTTGACAAAATCGAAATTTTCACACGGCAGATTAAAGATAAAAGTGTTTCATCAGATTATGCCGTACCAGTTGAGAAAATAAATGATAAGTTGAACATTGTACGATTACGCTGCGGCGGCAACAAGTATATCCGTAAGGAACTGCTATGGAATCATCTTGAAGAGTTTGTAGATAAAAGTATTAAGCACATTAAATCGGTTGGAAGGCTACCTGATGTTATACACAGCCACTATGCTGACGCAGGTTATGTCTGCTCAGAACTTACACAGTTTTTTGGAATACCATTTATACACACAGGGCACTCGCTTGGTAGAGATAAACTAAGAAAACTCATAAGTGATGGCGGAGATGAAAAGGATATTGAAAAAAGATACAAAATAAATCATCGCATAGAAGTTGAAGAAAATGTAATTCATTTTGCCAATCTTATTATAACCAGTACAAAGCAGGAAATTACAAAGCAGTACGGCGACTATCAGAATAAAACCGCGGAAAAATTTTGTGTGATTCCTCCCGGAGTAGATCTATCGAGATTTTATTCATACAACGTACGTATAAAACAGGATAGGCAAACCGCAAAACTTCTTCAGGAAATAAGCAGTAAGCTTTTAAATTTCTTTGTTGAAATTGAAAAACCGCTAATATTAACTGTTTGCCGTCCCGATAAAAGAAAAAACTTATCAGGTTTGATCAAAGCATATGGTGAGGATAAAAAATTACAAAAGAAAGCCAATCTTGCCATCTTTGCCGGTATAAGAAAAGATATTCAAACCATGGAAGAAAATGAGCAGGAAGTTTTAACGGAAATCTTGTTGCTAATGGATAAGTATAATCTTTATGGTAAAATGGCAATTCCCAAACAGCACGAAACACAAACGGAAGTTCCAGAATTATACAGAATTGCTGCTGGCACAAGAGGAGTATTCGTTAATGCTGCACTAACAGAACCATTCGGGCTAACCTTAATTGAAGCTGCTGCTTGTGGTGTGCCCGTTGTTGCTACTGATGATGGTGGTCCAAGAGAGATATTAAGGAACTGTAACAATGGAATTCTTGTTGACGTTACGGATACTAAAAATATATCTAAAGCAATTCATAAAATTGTTGATGATACAGAAACCTGGAAAAAGTTTTCTGAAAATGGAATTAAAAACGTAAGAAAATTTTATACCTGGAAAACACACACAGGAAAACACCTGGAGGAAATTGAAAAACTTATTGTAAAGGGGCAGGAGAATGAACACGTTTTTGCTCCACTGGGTAAGAAATTATTTGGTACTGATAAAATGATTGTTTCGGATATTGATCATACACTACTTGGAGATGAAGCTGCCTTAAGTAAATTTGTTGCTATGATTGAAAATATAGATAACAATATTGGTTTTGCTGTTGCTACAGGAAGAACAATCGACTCAGCGTATAAAGTTCTGGAAAAAAACGGAATTCCATATCCTAATATTATTATTTCATCAGTTGGTTCTGAGATCCATTACAATTTCCAGGGTAAGCTCATTTATTCAAAAGGATGGCATGCCCATCTGAATAACCAGTGGAACAGGAATAAAATTGTTAAGCTCCTTTCCAGGCTTAAACATCTTGAATACCAGGAAGAAGAGAACCAGCGAGAATTTAAAATAAGCTACTATACATCGGAAATCCCAGGCTATGTTGATAGAGTGAAAAATGTTCTGATTCGAAATAAAATAAAAGCAGATGTAATTTTTAGCCATGGGCAATACCTGGATATACTTCCTTACCGCGCTTCAAAAGGAAAAGCGATAAGATATCTTGCTTACAGATGGAACATTCCTTTCGAAAACATACTAGTTGCAGGAGATTCCGGTAATGATA
>CBEPPX010000502.1:0-2116 GCA_965511205.1 uncultured Ignavibacteriales bacterium
ATTTTTTAAACATGAAGATTTTAATAATTGCACTCTCCGGAATTGGCGATGCATTGATGTTCACCCCTGCATTAGAACTTCTTAAAAAGAATTTGCCGGAAGCACAGATTGATGCACTCGTTATGATTAAAGGAGCTGAGGATATTTATTCTTCAAATCCTAACATAAACCAGGTTTACTATTTTGATTTTTTGAATGAGGGAATCTTAAAATCGCTTAAGTTTGTAGCTGGTTTACGTAATAAGTATGACGCATCAATTAATGTTTATCCTTCAAACAGGAAAGAGTACAACGCAATAAATTTTTTAATAGGTGCAAAGCAGAAGGCTGGAGTTAGATATTTGAGAAGGAACAAACAGAATTTTGGCTTCCTTAATAACATAACCGTCCCGGAAAATGATTCTGTACATAACGTGCAAACCAATATAAAACTCTGTGAAGCGCTGACTGGAAAGAAATTTGATGAAGAACCACCCTTGGAATTTTATTTAACAGGTGAAGAAGAAAATTTATCAAAACAATTTTATGCTGATCATTCAATAAAAGATGATGAGCTGGTTATCGGTTTTCACCCGGGCTGTGCAACTCATAAAAATCATATTAAAAGAAGATGGGAACCGGAAAAATTTGCAGAGCTTGGTAAAAAATTAGTCAAGGAAAAAAATGCGAAAATACTTTTATTTGGCGGACCCGAAGAAAAAGAACTGAAAGAAAATATTTTTTCTCAAATAAATTCTTCCGCTGCATTAATAATTAATTCAGGAAGTTTAAGAGAGAGTGCGGCAATAATGAAGCGCTGTAACCTGTTTGTTACAAACGATTCCAGCCAGATGCATATTGCGGCTGCAATGAACTTAAAAGTTGTGGCAATCATCGGACCGACTAATCAAAACTACATTTATCCCTGGAAGACAGAGCACTCAATTGTTTCATTAAATTTGGATTGCTCTCCCTGTTTCTTCTACTCACCAAAACCTCTCATCTGTTCAAGGGATGATGTAAAATTTAAATGTATAAAAGAGCTGACTGTTGATTTAGCGTATAATTCGGTAATTGGTTATTTAAAATAGAAACCGTAAACTAAAACTGGTGAAATCTTATACCTTCAATGCATTGCTTTCATAGCAAAGGTAGTTGTTGCAAATTCTCAATTCTCAATTCTAAATTTTACATTCTACATTTTGTTCCCTTCCCACATCTAAGAAAAACGATATTTTTTGCTTCTCCCCTTTGAAAACACAACTTTTCTTGAGTGCAAAATTGTACGATTCCAGCAATAATTTATATTTATTACGAATGGAATATTATTTGTAAAGTCTGTAATTTGAAGACGGATTTTTTGTTAAAACTCAGCCAACAGATGTCTTCTTATCAATTAAAAGGTGCTTAGGATATGTTCGAATTTAAATTTACAGAAGAGCAAAATATGCTTCGCGATATGGCAAAGGATTTCACTAACAATGAAATAAAACCTATCGCATCAAAAATTGATCAGGAAGCAAAAATACCCGATGAGTTAATTAAAAAAATTGGCGAGCTTGGATTTCTCGGCACATCATTTCCTGAAGAATATGGAGGAATGGGATTTGGAGAAGTTGGATATTGCCTAGCACAGGAAGAAATTGCCCGCGGGTGTATGTCAACAGCTACTCTAATAGGTGCACACCAGTCTATTGGAGCAAATGTAATTTATCTTGGCGGAAATGAAGAGCAGAAAAAGAAATTTTTAACTCCATTGGCTGCGGGAGAAAAAATTGCAGCATTTTGCTTAACCGAAGCTCAAGCAGGATCGGATTCATTTCATCTTAAAACAAAAGCTATTTTAGATGGTGATGAATGGGTAATCAACGGGGAGAAGTTATGGATAACAAACGGAGCAATTGCCGGTACTCTTTCAGTATTTGCCAGAACCGAAAAAGGTATAAGCGCGTTTGTTGTTGATGCAGAAACACCTGGTTTTTCAGTTGGCCCCGCTGAAAAGAAAATGGGCATAAAGGGCAGTACTACAAATGCATTAAGCTTTCAGGATGTAAGAATCCCAAAGGAAAATCTTATAGGTTTAGATGGCAGAGGTTTTTTAATTGCAATGCACACACTTGATGCAGGACGGCTTGGA
>CBEPPX010000503.1:0-2104 GCA_965511205.1 uncultured Ignavibacteriales bacterium
GTATGTTAATTAGGAAATGCACTACTGTATTTTATAGAAATAATAATTGTTTGGGCATATAGTTTTTATGTATAAAGAATTTAAACAATTTATCTATAAGGGATTAGTTCCTTTTATCCAATTCTGGAAGTTATTGTCCTGGCATTTTTACTTAATTACTCATAAAAGAATAAATTTAATAATTGGTGCCGGACCTACTAGATTTAAAGGATGGTTCCCGACGGATATTGTAACGCTCGATGTTACAAATGAGAAGTATTTTCAAAAATATTTTAAAAGTAAAAAAATAGAAAAGATATTAGCTGAACACGTCTTAGAACATCTTGCTGATAGTGAGTTATATTTAATGATTAATAATTTTTATAAGTACTCTACGAAGAATGTGAATATTAGAATTGCCGTACCAGATGGGTTTCATAAAGATGAAAATTATATAATTACAGTAAAGCCGGGAGGTACAGGTGTGGGTGCTGAAGATCATAAGCATCTTTTTACGTATAAAACTTTATCAGAGAAATTTGAAAAATACGGATTTGTTCCTCATCTGAAAGAGTATTGGAACGAAGCAGGTGAATTTCATACAAGTTACTCGAATGATGAATTTGGAATAATCCAAAGATCGTTTAATAATGATTCGAGAAATTCTGAAGATTTACCGGTTTATACATCGTTAATTGTCGATTTTAGAAAAAAGTAATTTATTAGCAAAAGGGAGTTTTACAAATTTAGTTGAATTTGTGTTTGATAATTCCTATTTTGAAATAGGATATACTATTCTATCACATCTGAAGTGGTCAGAACAATGAAAACAAAAATAATTTTCATTATATGTGTAATTGTTCTTCTATTCCTTAGTTGTAATACAAATGAGCCAACATCACCCAATCAAGATTTAAACGAAACTGGCAAATTATTTCTACTGATTGACAAAGAGAATGCTCCTGCCGGAGTATTTGAAGTAGTTGCATTTTTATCAAGAGAGGGTTTTGATACACTTACTGGATCCATGAATTTACTTTCTGATTCGACAGCAGAAATCCTTTTTGAAGATATTCATGCAGGTACCTGGCATTTAAGAATAGATGCTGTTGATAGTTCTAATGTTGTCCTATACACAGGAGAAACTGATGTTTCTATTATGGCTGGGTTTACAACTCAAGTTTCATTGGTATTAGAACCTACGGGAGCCGGGACAGGCAACATCCATATTTTCGTAACCTGGGGAACAATTTCGGATAACTGGAGCGATTTTTCTGGAAATCCTGTTTTATCGTCTTCGGGAAGTTTTTATGAAGCAAATGGAGTTGGGCAGGCATATATTATTTTCATAAATAATATTTATAGGATGTGGTATGAGGGCGATGCGGGTGGGAGTAATACATATGTGCTGTATGCTGAATCTATTGATGGTATTGTTTGGGATAGACCAATTTCAAATCCGGTATTATCTCCTGGCCCACAAGGATCTTGGGATGATTTATCTGTACATCCCGGTGCAATTATCTATGATGATGGAATGTATTTTATGTTTTATTCTGGGTTTTCAGATCCAGGGGGTCGTTGGGATATTGGGTTTGCTGAATCAGTAGATGGCATTAGTTGGACAAAACATCCAACTCCAGTTCTTTATGGAACTTCAGGATCGGAATATCAAATTGGTCCATCTTCAATTATTAAAATTGAAGATACATATTACTTATATTACTATATGCGTGATTTGCCTTATTTTAGGATTGGATTAGCAACCTCAACAGATCGAATAAATTGGGAAAGGAACGTCACTAATCCTATACTAACATTTGATACGCCTTGGGAAGGCACTGGAGTGTATTATCCAACTGTCTATGCGGCTAGTTCTGGTTTTGAGATGATTTATATGAATGGTGCTGCAACCGGATTTGGTAAAGCTACCTCTTCAGATGGGATAAACTGGCAAAAAGAAGAATCGAATCCATTTTTTACAAAATATGACACATTTAACAACTGGGCTCATTGGAAAATAGCTTATCCGTTTTACATTAAAGTTAATAATAGCGATAGAGTCTACTATACGGGATTTAGCACAGGTAATTACAATTACAAAATTGGATTTGTAGCCAAATAA